>NZ_DBNHEF010000067.1:0-155738 GCF_057138825.1 Candidatus Defluviilinea gracilis | reverse complement strand
GCAGCAGACTCAACTGCTCCATTGCGTACGGCTTGAAGGTGAGGTTTCGGTTGTTCATCTCCCTATTGTATTAAACTTTTCCCCAACTGAGGAGGGGCTGTCCTCCCCTTTTTAGACAGCCCCAGGTCTTTTTTATTTGTTACCTCAAATACAGCCAATTCAATTCACGCAACTTATTTGCCAGCGACTCGCTCAAATCTCCCTCGCTCATTCGCCATTCCCAGTTGCCGCCAAGTTTGGAGGGGAAGTTCATACGCGCCTCGCCGCCCAGGTTCAACACGTCTTGCATGGGAGTCATGGCGATTGTCGCCACAGACGACCAGACCGCGCGGATCAAGTCCCATGCAAAGCCTTGCGAAGGTTTGGAACCTTCGCAAGGCTGAATATTCAAATACCGAAGCGCGAACTCACGTTCTTCACTGGTCGTTGATTCAAACCAGCCTTTAGCCGTATCGTTATCGTGAGTGCCGGTATAGGCAACGCAATTTTCCACATAGTTGTGAGGCAGGAAGGGATTCTTCGGATCGGAGAAGCCGAACTGCAAAACCTTCATCCCCGGTAGTTGAAACTCTTCCAAGAGCGCGATGACATCGGGTGTAATCAGCCCCAAATCCTCGGCGATGATGGGAAGTGTGATTTCGGCGGTGGATGCGCCATCGCTGAGTTTTGAGTCGACCGCGCGGAAGAAATCGGAGCCGGGTCCCGGAACCCAATGCCCGTGTTCGGCAGTCTTATCGCTGGCGGGAATTTCATAATACCCCGCAAAGCCACGGAAGTGATCGAGCCGCAAGATGTCAATCGTCTTCAACGCGAACTTGATCCGCTCGAGCCACCATGCGTACCCTGATTCTTTGTGAATATCCCAGCGATACAGCGGATTGCCCCACAGTTGACCGGTGGGTGAGAACAGGTCGGGCGGAACGCCCGCGACGACGGTTGGGTTGCCCGTTTCATCGAGAAAAAATAATTCGGGGTGCGACCATACGTCCGCGCTGTCGTAGGCGACAAAGATCGGCATGTCGCCGATGATTTTCAATCCCTTTTCGTTGGCATACTTTCGCAGATTTTCCCATTGGCGCGAAAATAAATATTGATAGAAAGAATGGCGATGGATGTCGTTGGATAATTCTTTACGGGCTTTGTCCAACGCGGATTGCTCCCGCATCCGAAGCGGCTTTTCCCACGTGTTCCATGCTTTGCCGCCGTGCGAATCTTTCAACGCCATGAAGAGGGCGTAATCATTGAGCCATGAAGCGTTTTGCGCGCAGTAATAATCGAAGCCGTCGCGGAGGTCTTTTGTCGCGGCAGGGAAGCGGGAGAAAGCCTTGAGGAGTAGAGTCAGTTTCCACGGGATGAGCAGGCCGAAGTCCGCGCGAGAGGCGGGAAAGGCTGGCACGTCGCGTAGGTCATCCTGAGTCAGAAGTCCATCTTGAATCAAAACATCGGGGCTGATCAAATAGGGGTTGCCCGCGAACGCGGAAAAACATTGGTAAGGCGAATCGCCATATCCCGTTGGACCGAGCGGAAGGATTTGCCAAAGTTTGCATTGTGACGACGCCAGCCAATCTACAAAGCGATAGGCTTGCGGACCGAGATCGCCGATGCCGTATGGGCTTGGAAAACTTGTGGGATGTATGAGGATTCCGCCCGCGCGGTCAAATTTCATTTGGCTGTCTTTTCGTTTGAATGACCTGACCCGCGCGAATGGTTGAATCGGGATAGTCGCTTTGAATCACGTCGGTGCCGATCTCGGCTTCGGGCTCGATCACATAGCCTGACGGCACAACGCTATTCTTGCCCACCAATGCGATGCGGATGTTTTGATCGGTTACGCCCCAGCCTACGCGGGCGTGTTCTTCCACGCGCGCTTGTTTGTCGAGCACGGATCGTTCCACAACCGCGCCGGGTCTGATTTCCGCGTCGGTCAATACGATCGATTCGCGCACCACCGCGCCAGACCGAACGATGACGCCCGGCGATAGCACACTGCTCTCCACGATCGCGCCTTCTTCAATGAAACAGCCGTCACAGATCATGCTGGCATACACATAGCTTTTGGCGGGGAAGCGCGCCGGCGGGCGTTCGGCGGTGCGGGTGTGGATGATCCAACTTCGATTGTACAGTTTCAAGCGGGGCGAAGGCGCGAGCAAATCCATGTGCGCCTGCCAATACGACGCCAGCGTTCCCACATCCATCCAGTAACCGCTGTATGGATAAGCAAAGACGCGAGTTTTTGATTTGATCAAGCGCGGCAAGATATCCTTGCCGAAGTCGTGCGACGATCCTTTTCGCTGGCGGTCTTCCCAGAGGGCTTTATCGAGCACTTCGCGTTTGAACAAATACACGCCCATGTTCGCAAGGTTCGATGGCGGCTGTGGCGGTTTCTCGACAAATGAGGTGACGCGATATTTGTCGTCTGTGGCAAGGATGCCAAACCGCGACGCTTCTTCGATGGGGACGGTGATCACGCCCATGGTCAGGTCTGCCTCATGGTCGAGGTGGAACGAGATCATTGGCTCATAGTCCATGGTGTAGATGTGGTCGCCCGAGAGGATCAACACCAGGTCTGGCGAGCCTTGTTTGATGAAGCCGAAATTTTGTTGCACGGCGTCGGCGGTGCCGGCGTACCAATCCGATTCGTTGCGGGCTTTGTACGGCGTGAGGATTTTGATGCCGCCTGTGAAGTCGCGGTTTAAATCCCAGGGCGCGCCAACGCCGATGTGTTCGACCAGGGATTGTGGGCGGTATTGCGCCAATACCATCAAGTCGAAGATTCCCGAATTGACGCAGTTTGATAATGCAAAATCAATGATGCGATATTTGCCCGCGAAGGGGACGGCGGGTTTTGTCCGTTTGACGGTGAGGGCGCCCAGCCGCGAACCTTCGCCGCCCGCTAAAATGATTGCTCGTGTTTTCATTCTGCCTCGCCATGGACTACTGGAGTTGTGGCTTGCCTTTCACGGATTTGCCTGCGCGGTTTCTCTGCCGAAGCCGGATACGCTTCACGCGCCGGGGCGGCTGATTCGGCGATCAATTTTTTATACGCTTCGACATATTGTTCCGCCGAGGCGCGCCAGCTGAAATCTTTTGCCATGCCCGCTTTTTGCAGAGCCGCCCAGCGGGGTCGATCTGGAAAGAGCTGTAATGCGCGTCGTACCGCCTCGTTGAACGATTTGACTTTTATATCCACAAATACGAACCCGGTTTCGCCGTCGGTGACCGTATCGTGCAGTCCGCCTACGGCGCGCACGAGCGGCGCGCATCCGTAGCGCATGGCGATCATTTGCGAGGTGCCGCACGGTTCGTAGCGCGAAGGCATGAGGAACAGGTCTGCCCCGGCGTAGATCTGGCGGGCGAGGTTGGCGTCGTAGCGGGTTTCCACGCGCGCGCGATCCGGCAATTCCTCTTGTATTTTTTTAGCCGCCGTCTCGAGTTTAGGGTCGCCCGCGCCGAGCAAAACGAATTGCCAGTTTTGCTTCTTCAACATGCGCAAGCCTTTGAGGGCAATATCCACGCCTTTTTGCATGTCCATGCGCGTGACCATTCCAAGCAGGGGGGTATCTGGCAATTCGGGCAAGCCAACCCGGCGCTGGAGGGCAAGTTTATTTGCGGAACGAAGGGGGAGCGTCTCGGCGTTGAAAGGCGCCGAAAGGGCTGAATCAGTTTGAGGGTCGAACGAAACGACATCCAATCCATTGAGGATGCCGCTTAGCGTATCGGCGCGATTCTTGAAGAAGTCCTGTAAACCGGAGCCAAACTCCTCGTGCAGGATTTCGTCGGCGTACGTGGGCGAAACAGCGATGATCGCATCTGCCGCCCATAAGCCGAGCGGCATAGGCAGCGTGCGCGCCCAGTCTGGCAGGTCGGTTTTGGCAAGCGGCAAACCATAGTCCTCGAGGAGTTCCCGAATGTCTGGACCGAGGAAAGGCAGGTTATGGATCGAGATCACCGAAGCGACGCGGTTCTTTTTATCCTCCCAGCGTTTGACCAGGTTGCCATAAGCCGCAAGGGCGGTATGCCAGTCGTTGCAATGCAGGATGCTCGGCATCCAGTCGATTTGGTGGGGCAACTCCAATGCGGCTAAAGAGAAAAAAACATACTTTTCAGCGTCTAACTTGTTATTGGATGAATATACCGAGCCGCTAGCCTTGATCGGGTCGCCGTTGATGAAATATACCGGGAGTCCGCCCAGCGTTCCTTCAAACGCCTCTACCTGGACCTCGGAACTGCCTCTCGGTAGGGAATAGATCGCCAGGGGTTTCAGGGCTTCCGTTTTGATCACCGGGTGCAACGGCAACACAAGCCGTATATCGATCTTGATCTCCTCCCCTGAAATTGCGCGCAATTCGCGCGGCAATGTGCCTGCCACATCACCCAGCCCCCCAACTTTGACAAAAGGTTCCGCTTCTGCCGCAAGAAATAGAACGTTGATTGTTTGGGGCATGTGGGCTATTGTACTCGTTTTTAAAAGACGCGGAGTTTGGGCTTGGAGAAAAAATACGCGCCGGGTAGATAACCTTACACTTTAGGACTTACGCAGTTAAACCTGTTGCGCCGTAGTTGCACTGCGGCGGCGGCAGTACAACTGCCCGCCAACTGTGTAAGTCCTGACTTTCAAACTCGGGACGCTGATTCGCGCGGAAAACGCAGATTTCTTTCTTTCGAATCGGCGAATCAGCGTTTTCACCTGCCCTTGGGGGCGGTGCAAGGGTCTGCGTCCCAAAGCATTCTGTAAAGTAATCAGTTCGCAGGATTAAAAGCAGACTTCCGAAATCTTCGAGACTTCGGAAGTCTATGTACTGGGAGCCTGATGGGTTTCGAACCCACAACATCTACAGCCACAGTGTAGCGCTCTGCCGTTGAGCTACAGGCTCCATGTGAAGCGGCGGGATTATATCACCTGATAATTCGACAAACAAGGTTGTTTTCTGGGGGAGTGGCTATTTGGGTGTGTAAAGCCAAAGCCACAGAGATCATAGAGAATTTGAGATTTTATCTCTGCGGCCTCAGAGTGTTTCTTGAAGGCTGAAAAAGAACCTCAGCCACACACCTGCCCTGGCGGGCGGCGCCAGGGGAGAACACCGAGTCCACAGAGATTTTTTATAGGTTTTTCTCAGAGGTTCTCTGCGCGCTCTGTGGCAAGGATGGTTTTTTATACGTTTGTTTCACCGTTCCTTCCGGGGCGCGCATGGCTTTGGCAAAGTGGGGAATGTTGTAACGCGAAAGGCGCGAATGAGTGAATTACGCGTTTCAATATCCGGCGATCTGCCGACAATTTTGAAAGTCAGACTATTTCTCTAATTGAATATAATCCCGCTCGTAAACAAATCGCTACATATTCAAGGAGTAGGAACATGAAGAATTTATTTGGTTTTTTGCGTAATGAAGTTTTTCTAGGCGCCATGATCGCGTTGTTGAGCGCGCTGACCGCCTTTTCGAGTTATCAGGGCGCCATGGCGGATTCTGAGCAAAACAAGTACGAGATCAAGGGGATGCAGGCGCTCAACGACGGGAATGCTGAATATCTCAGCGCGAATCAGAATTGGATTCAAGACGAGGGCAACTACGATAATTGGTATATCAACAGCGGCAACAACCCCGAAGCCGCCGAGTATTATGAAGGGAACTTTTCGCAAAGCCTGTTCGATGCGATAGCGCGCAACGGCGACGAATACCCAATGGATGAACAATATTCCGATGAGTTGTATGCCGACGCCATCGCCTACTGGGATGACTCAGACTATAACTTCGAGATTGGCTCTCAATGGGACGAACGCGGCGACCAGCTTCAACTTGTTATGTTGATCATGGCGCTTGGGCTTGCCCTGACCGCATGGGCGTCCCTGCTTCATGCGGAAAGTAAGATGCGCGGGTTCTTCTCTCTATTGGGATTGGCGGCTCTGATCGCAGGGTTGGTTATTTACTTTGCCTTGGTTCCTACGGTAGTCGCATAATCCTAAGGATCGCAAGCGCGTGGTGGCGCGCGCTGTCCTTGTGAAAGCGGAAGCGGATAAGTAACCGCCGGACGAATCAAAACACGCCCCGGAACTTCCGGGGCGTGATCATTTAATCGGCCGGGCGTTCCGTGTTCGACACGCTAAAAAAGGTTACAACTTTACGCTTTGCATTTTATTTGTGGCTTTGCGCGGCTGTCGGTTATAGCCATTGCCATTTAAAAAAAGATATGCAAGAATATGGCATCGTTATCAATCTATATAAAAAGGAGATGGTAAAACAATGAAGAAATGGTTTGCATACGTAATGGTTTTGGCGGTATTTGCGACAGCCTTGGGGGTGAATGTTGGCTCAGCCAGCGCGGCTGGTTCGCGCGTGGTTTTTTATATACCCGGGGTCACCCCACAGCAATTGAAGAATGCCCACATGACTTCCAGTGGAACGTCTATCCCTGTGGAGTGCGTTCTCAAGGATGCTGAAACGGGCAAGGTGGTTTGCCGCGTTCCAGGCAAGTATGCCGGTCTAGATGGGGTGTTGCGTGTGGCGGGGCAGGTAATCATGGTTCACGTGCCTCAGCCGAAAGCGCCCGTTGTAGCTGACGCGCCCGCGGCAGGATGCGGCGAGGGTGAGGTATTCTGGTATTCCTGGAACTCCTATGTGTACGGGAAATTTTGGCAGAACGGCGGAATGATGGTTGAGCAGTGGGAGGCATTAGAGGAATCGGGATACTTTGATGATACGGCAGAAAAAGATGGCCAAACCTGGACGATTACTGGAACTTTTTGCGCCCCAGTGGAAGATTAGCCAGATTTGGAAATGCAGAGATATTCACTTCAATACACGTTGGACTCAAACGGGACGAAGGCAAAACCTTCGTCCCGTTTTGTTTCCTTATAATACGTGATCTCGGGTTAGTAACTCACCTTACGCGGTAAAGCTGTAAGGCGAGATTTATCTCGTCTTTCAGGTTGTTCTTGCGCAAGAGCGACATGAATGTCGCGTTACGGAGATCAGACCGACTTCAGTTTTGTTTTACCTCCGATGGAACGAACAGGACGCCTACATCTTTACTTTTGCCAAAGGAGGCAAATACAATGTCTGACAGAATTATCGGAACGGTCAAGTGGTTCAACGGAACAAAAGGCTTCGGCTTCATCGAGCGCGAAGGCCGCAAGGACGTGTTCGTCCATTTCTCCGTCATTCAAGGCGATGGGTTCAAGAATCTGACGGAAGGCCAGAAAGTCGAATTCACCGTGGAACAGGGACCGAAGGGTCCGCAGGCTAGCAACGTCACCACAGTGAGCTAGTTTGACAAGAGAACAGCCCCGCGATTTCGCGGGGCTGTTTTTGATTCAAAACCCGCCTCTCATTGAGACGGGTTCGTTGTTACGCAGGTATCTTTTTACTTTCACGCGTAATTTTAATAAGCGTTCGCAGAGCTTCATTCACGGATTCGGAATCTGTGAATACCTCAGCCACATCGGGCGAAAGGACGACGAGGTTGCTCCCCTCCTTGAAGCGGTCAACGTATTTACCCCGAATACCCTTGCTGAAATTATATTCTTCCAGCATGTTATCGTCAGCTGTGTTCGGAATGGAGTTTGTCATGCTCTTGTGGCAAGTCGTTGACGTAGCAAGTCGTTTGCAAGGCGGCTGGGTGTAACGCCCTTTTTCCTTGCCGCTTTCCGAAGCACCTGAGCGACGTTTTCATCAATGGCAATTTCGTAGCGACGCTCACGAAATTCGCTGATGACTTTTACAGGGCGCGAATTTTGCAGGTACTTTGTTGTATCGTGTTTGTCCCAGAATTCGGCGGCTTCTTCGTAACTGCCGAATTCCTCGGGAATGGGGTCAATTTTCTTTTTGTTTGTCATACTATTCGCCGATTACGATCTTCGCCTCGGCGCGAGTCGATTCTTCGAGAACCTCGTCGGCGTGGGGGCGGGGCGTGGGGGGCGAGTCCCTTCACGGCGCTGGTGACCAGACCGAGGCGGGGCGGGAGGCGAGTAGTCGAAGTCGGGCAGAGTCTTTTTCTCCAATGGATGCCCCATGATGCGTTCGAGAGCGCGGATCATATCCTTGTCTTCATCGGTGACCAGAGTGAACGCGTCGCCTGTGCGTTGCGCGCGCCCCGTGCGTCCGATGCGATGGATGTAGGCGTCGGCGGTGTCGGGCATGTCGTAGTTGATGACGTGCGTGATGCTGTCAATGTCGAGACCGCGCGCCGCGATGTCGGTGGCGACCATGATGTGGAAGTGTCCCGTTTTGAAACCGTGAAGCGCGCGCTCGCGTTGTCCCTGCGTGCGGTTGCCATGCAGACTCGTGACGCGATAACCCGCGTGCGCGATCTGTTTCGCCACCTTGTCGGCGCGATGTTTCGTGCGCACGAAAACGAGAATCGAATCCGAATCGGTTTGTTTGAGCAGGCGCAATAACAACCCCGTTTTCAAATGTTGCGGCACGGGATATAACGCATGACTCACCGTGACCGCGGGCTTGCTGATACCCATCGCAATTTTTTGCGGCTCAACGAGCGATTGCGCCGCGAGTTGTTCCACTTCGGCGGGGAAGGTCGCGGAGAACAGCATCGTTTGCCGCTGTTCAGGCACGGCTTTGATGATGCGGCGCACATCGGGTAGAAAGCCCATGTCGAACATACGGTCGGCTTCATCGAGCACCAAAATTTCGATGCGATTCATTTTCGCATGGCGTTGCCCGATGAGGTCGAGCAGACGCCCCGGCGTAGCCACCAGGATTTCCACACCCTGACGCAATGCCTTGATCTGACGGTCGGCTCCGACGCCCCCGTAGATGGTCGCGCTCCTCAGCCCCGTCCCCGCCGACAGCGCGCGCACGACCTGATTGATCTGCTCGGCGAGTTCGCGCGTCGGCGTGACGATGAGCGCGCGCGGCATTCCTCGTTGTCCATCCAGCAGTTTGTTGAGAATGGGGAGGACGAACGCAGCGGTTTTGCCCGTTCCCGTCTGCGCGGTGCCAATGATGTCGCGTCCGCGCAATGCGGCGGGAATCGCCGCCTCTTGGATCGGTGTGGCAGTTTCATACCCCGCGACTTTGATTCCCTGCATGAGGCGGGAATCTAAATTAAATTGTGTGAAGTTCAAAATGGTTTCCTGTTCTTCAGAAGCCTTGCACGTGTAAAGAGTGAGTATCCCTCAGTCGAAAACAGCGGTGGACTGCTGATGTAGATTATTGATGCGGAGATTATACACCACATCCAACCCTCGCTGGTTGAGTAGCCTAAGCAAGCGTTTCTTAAGTCTGGAGCCATGCTCTTTTGCGCGCGGATATCACGGAACACACGGAGTAAAGGTAACTTTTAGCGGACAACAAAACCACATGTGATAACTCTACCCTTCCCTCCGATTCCACACCGATGAGCGGTTTGCTATAATAACTTCATGAAGTCCAACGCAGAAATTCTCATCATCGGCGGGGGAGTAGTCGGCGTGTGCTCAGCCTATTTTCTGGCAAAACAAGGCGCGCGGGTGACGCTCATCGAAAAGGACGAGATCGCTTCGGGATGTTCGTATGGCAACGGCGGGTTGATCGCGCCCAGTCATGCCGTGCCGCTCGCGTCACCTGGCGCGTTGGGCGATGGGTTGCGCTGGCTGTTCGACTCTGAAAGTCCGTTTTACATCAAGCCGCGCATGGATGCTGAGTTAATCCGCTGGTTAGCGCGTTTTGTGTGGGCGAGCCGCGAAGGGCAGATGTTGAAATCTCTGCCGGTCTTGCGCGATCTGTTGTTTGCCAGCCGCGCTCTGTATGAAGAACTGTCGCAAACGGCTGGCTTTGATTTTGGCTTCGAGGGCAAAGGCTCATTGCTGGTATGTCTTACAAAACAAGCGCTCGAAAAAGAACGGCGTGAGACACGCCTCTTCGAAGAGTTCAAGATTCCCGTCAGCATGGTGAACCGTGATGAAGCGCTCGAACTCGAGCCTGCGCTGTTGCCGTCGATCGCGGGCGGCGTGTATTACCCGCGCGATGGGCGTATCGACCCGCGGCGCTTTGTCGTCGGGTTGGCGGAAAAGGCTCAAGAGTTGGGAGCCCAACTCCACACAAAGACAGAGGCGCTTGAGTTTGAATCCCAAGGCGGGCGGGTGACGAAAGTTCACACCACGCGCGGCGAGTTCACTGCGGAGCAGATCATCCTTGCGAGCGGTTCGTGGTCGCCACAGGTGGCGCGGGCGTTGAAGTTGCGTATCCCGATTCAGCCTGCCAAGGGATACAGCGTTACGGTGGAAAATCCGCCGGTGACGCCGCGCCTGCCCCTATTGTTTTCGGAGGCGCGTGTGGTGATCAACCCCCTTGGTCACGCGCTTCGCATCGCCGGGACGCTTGAGCTGGCTGGCATGGATTTTTCGCTCAATCCCCGGCGGGTGGCGGCAATGCGAAACGCCTCGTCGGACTACCTGCCTGGTTTGGCGGAGGCGAGGGTCATCGAGATTTGGCGCGGTCTTCGCCCGTGCACGCCCGATGGCTTGCCGATCGTCTCGCGCGTGAAGAAGCTTGAAAATGTGATCGTCGCGGCTGGTCACGCCATGCTGGGTATGTCGCTGGGACCGATCACCGGCAAACTGGTTTCACAGCTGGCGCGGGGAGAGGCGTCGCAATTGGGTTTGACTCCGCTGTCGGCGGAAAGGTTTTAAAACACGCATTTGCTTCTGGGGAATCGGAGCGATTTTTCCACTTTGCATGTTTGTTAGGCAGTTCAAACGAGGCGCGCCGGTACTCTGGTCTGCCCAGTACTTTCGTTCAGACGACTCTTACAAAAATGTTTGTAACTTTTGCTTAGCGAAACTTTCAATACAAGTGGTTGGCATGTAACCTTTAGGCACACCCTGATCGAAAAGGGTTTGCCCACTCGTGTGGCAATTCATTTCCTGGAGGTCCCATGTTTACTATTTCGACAAAGATTGCAAGGAAAGTCATGAATGTCGGCTTACTCCTTCTCATGCTTCTCTCCACAGGGTTTGGAGCAGTGGCGCCAGCGCAAGCCAGCGCCAGCGAGCAATCGCTCAGTTACGCGATCGTGTTCGTCTCGCGCAAGATCCCGACGAACGGAAGCGTGTACTACCCCGCCGGCGGCTCAATGCCGGGCGTAATGCCATATAGCCGCTTTCAAGTTGCCGCCCCGGGCAAGTTGATCGTCCGTGAAGCGAGCGGCGCCACGCGCACTTTGATCGATGGCGCCGCCCCAACCGCCGCGTCGATGAACCTGATCGACGTTAACGCGCCGGACGTTTCGTTCGATGGAACAAAGATCGTGTTCGCCGGCTTGGCAAACGGTTCCTATTCGTCAAATCCGATGAATAACCCGGGCGCCTGGCGGCTTTACGTGATCAATGTGGACGGCACCGGGCTAAGGCAACTCACCTTTGCAGATCAAAACCTGAACATGTCGCAGTTTGGCGGGGTGGCTTCATCCCTCTCTCGCTACGACGATACAGATCCCGCCTGGCTTCCGGATGGGCGCGTTGCGTTTTCGTCCACGCGCTGGCCCTCGTTCGGCATGTATGGCGCGGCGCGCACCAGCAACCTGTATGTTGTCAACGGCGATGGATCCAACCTGCACCGCATCACATCCGAACGTAACGGCGCGGATCGTCCGCTCGTCGACCCGTTGACCGGGAAGATCGTTTTTTCGCGCTGGTGGCGCAACCATCATGTCGCTACCAACGATATGGGCACCATCCCAGACCCGCGCGGCGGATATATTATGAAAGACGGCTTGTGCGCCCTCAACAGTTCCGGCGCGCGCTGTTTCGAGCCGGGCGGCAAGTTCAACATGGAACGCAATTCCTGGTTCCTTGCCTCCATCAACCCCGATGGCACCGATCTCGAACAGTTTGCCGGGCAATCCAACACGACGTTCAACGGAAGCAACATTAACCATGCGTACGGCGGGTCGATCGCGCCGGACGGTTCCATTTACACCACCTTCTTCCCGATGGCGAACGGAACGGAAGCCGCAGGCTTTGGCGGAATCCGACGCTACCAGCGCGGACCCAATGGCTATTCACACATCATCGGCATTACTACTCGCGATGAAAGCGTTCAACAGTTTGTGAAGACGAACCCCAACTCGTACGGCGTGTACGTGGGCAATTACGCCGGTGAACCGGATGTCTTGCCCGATGGTCGCGTGATCATCTCGTGGGCGCAAGATGCGACACAGGATTACGGCTTATACATCATCAATGCCGATGGCAGTGGCTTGACCAAACTGTACGATAACGTTGGCACCACCGAACTCCGCGCGCGCGCGATCCGCCCTCGTTCCGCGCCGGTGATCGCCGACAAGATCACCCAAAACCCCAGCCAACTGCCTCCGCTGGCGCAAGGTCCTTACAACACCGATGGGACGTTTACCTTCCAGGCGTTGAACGTGTACTTCAATGCGCCGGTGGATGTGAATATTCTCAACGCCATGCCTGTGGGTTCGGCGAACACCATCCGCTTTTTCATCGATCACCAGCGTTCGCAACAGACCGGCTCCATCGAAGCCTTCGACTGGCCCATCCTGCTTGAGGAGGTGCAGATTAACCCGGACGGTTCTGTGACGGCGCAAAGCCCAGCCAATGTGCCGCTGTTCGAGCAGATCCGTTCCGCTCAGCCGGGCTATGAAGTTCCGCTGGTTGGAAATAACAAGTTCTACTTCGAATCCCCTGGCGCGGCGCACGTAGCGGGCGAAAACTATGGTCGCCCCGGCGCAGTGACTGCGTGTGTCGGTTGTCATGCCGGGCATACCATGATCGATGTGCCTAATGCGGAAGCCGCCAAGTGGACCAACCTCGCCACCGGCGCGACCGTGTCGGTTTCTTCGACAGGCAGTGGTTCGCCCAGCGGCATCAATGACCGTCGCGTGAAAATGAGCATCCCCAACGGCGCCACCCCGCGTTATTGGTCGAGTGGCGGCGGCAACCCCAGCGCGCAATGGGTGACGTTGACCTTCCCTGTTCCAGTCACTGTGCGCACGGTGCGTTTGTATAACCCTGCCAGTTTCGACTCATCGAACAAGGTGTTGGATGCGACCGTCCGTTTGTATAGCGACGCGGCAGGCACTGTTGAAGTTGCCAATAAAAACTCGGGTCCGTTGACCGACACAGGCACGAATGTGGACTTCCCTGAAGTGTTTACTCGCGTCGTGCGCGTTCAGTTCAATTCGGTGAGTGGCAATGCCGCCGCCCTTGGTGAGATCGAAGTCATCGCCCGGGCTGAGGCGGCAAATGGCACAGGCGGACCAACCGCAACGGCGGGCCCGAACGTTACTCCCACGTTTGTGTCAACATCTACCAACACGCCGTCTGTGCCGGTGACCAGCACATTCACATCCACGCCGACAACTGTTGTATCGAATACGGCAACATCCACGAGTATCGCGCTCCCCAGCGCGACGGTCACGAACACGCCATTGCCGCCGGCGACGAGTTTGCCGACCATCACGAACACGCCGGTGATCGGAGTGACGAATCCGCCGGTGAACACGAACACGCCGGTGGTCGGAGTAACAAACCCGCCAGTGAATACGAATACGCCGGTGTTTGTGCCAACCAATACGCTTACGCAGGTCAGCCCATTGCCGACGAACACCTCCATTCCCGGTTCGCCGCTGGTTCGCACGATCTTCCCAACCGCATGGACAACGAGCAAAGGATCGGTCACCGGTTCGCTCGCCAGTTTGAGCCTGTTCGACCAAAAGGGAGCGGATAACAATCCTCAGGCGTATGTCGCCTTCCAGACGCCGTCTAGCGTGTACGACGGGTACCAGTCATTCTTTATCCCGGCAGATTTAAACCGCTCGCTGGTGACCGGCATGGCGCTGGAACTCAACTATAAATCGCCGGGACCTTCGACGCAGGTTTGGACCATTGCGCTGTACGATTGGAGATCTAAGAAATGGCTCACGATCGGCGCCACCAACGTGGATAGTTCGGTGGAGTGGCGCAAGCAGTTGATGGCACTGCCGTTCATTTCGCGCTACATTTCATCCAGTGGCGAGATCCGCATCCTCTTGAAATCTAACAATGCGAATGGAGACGCGTTCCTCGATTACGAAGCCATCCACCTCGGTCTTGCGGCGCCGAATGGAGCATTGCCTGAACCAACTCTGACGCCGACCATCATCGTTCCAAGCCCGACGGAAACAGCCACACCGTAGCAACGTCATACGAATCAAAAAACGGACAGCCGAGCGGCTGTCCGTTTTTTGATTTTCATTATAGACCCGCGGCTTGTTTCAGCGCGCTGGCTTTGTCGGTCCGTTCCCATGGGAATTCGATATCGTCGCGACCGAAGTGACCGTAGGCGGCGGTTTTGCGGTAGATCGGCGCGCGCAAGCCCAAATCACGGATGATCGCGCCGGGGCGGAGGTCAAAATACTCATCCACAAGGGAGGCGATCTTTTCATCCGCAATCTTCGCGGTGCCGAAGGTTTCGACGTTCACCGAAAGCGGACGCGCGACTCCAATCGCGTAGGCAACTTGCACTTCGACTCGATCCGCGAGTCCCGCGGCGACGATGTTCTTCGCCACGTAGCGAGCCGCATATGCCGCGGAGCGATCCACCTTTGTGGGATCTTTGCCGCTGAACGCGCCGCCGCCGTGACGTCCCATGCCGCCGTAGGTATCTACGATGATCTTGCGACCGGTGACGCCCGCATCGCCCATCGGACCGCCGACCACGAATCGCCCGGTTGGGTTGACGTACACCTTCACATGTTTGTCCACCATGTTTTCGGGAAGCGCAGGCATGATGATCTGATCGGTGACGATCTCGGTGATTTCGTTTTGCGAAACATCCGGCGCGTGTTGTGTGGAGATGAGAACCGTATCGACGCGGACGGGCTTGCCTTGCGAGTATTCGATCGTAACCTGACTCTTCGCATCGGGTCTCAGCCAGGGGATGCTCCCATCTCTGCGGAGTTCGCTTTGTCTACGGGTCAACTTGTGCGCGAGGTAGATGGGGAGGGGCATGAGGGTGGGCGTTTCGTTGCACGCGAAACCGAACATCATGCCTTGGTCGCCTGCGCCGACCGCTTCCACTTCGGCTTCGGTCATTTCGCCGGCTTTGGCTTCGAGGGCTTTATCCACGCCCATGGCGATGTCGCCGGATTGTTTGGCAATGGCAACCTGCACGCCGCAGGTGTTGCCGTCGAATCCTTTTTCGCTCGAGTCGTAGCCGATCTCGTTCACCACCTTGCGGACGAGCGCGTCGTAATTGAAACTCGCGTTGGTGGTAATCTCGCCCAACAGCATCACGAAGCCGGTCTTGGTGGCGGTCTCACACGCCACGCGCGAGCGGGGGTCCTGCTCAAGGCAGGCGTCCAGCACCGCGTCCGAGATCTGATCGCACATTTTGTCGGGGTGTCCCTCCGTCACTGATTCAGACGTGAACATCAGTTTGGGGGAGGTCATAAAAGTGTTGCTCATTTCGTTCTAACTCCTTTAAAAAAATTTGCCCTTTCAGACGAGCAGAAAGGGCAAATCAGTTTTTGGTTTGAAACCCTCTCATCTCCCAGAACATCCGTCTGTAGGAATTGGCACCTTTTCAACGGTAGTCTAATGAGAACATTGTTGATAGGTTGTCGAGGCATCGTCGGGCCGTTCCCTCCGCCTCTCTGGATAAGAGCGCCTTGCAGGGCTATTGAATTGTGGCGGCAGTGTACCACATGGAGAGGGGTTGAGTCAATTTTATTGCCGCTCCCAACGGATGAGGATCAAGAGTCTTGCAAGTGGCTGGGTATCGGGTTCTCACTCAAGTAATTTTTAGGCAGGGAGGTATAGAGGTTCTCCGGGTAGTATGGTGGCGCGTTGTTTTCTGCCTGCGCGAGAACCACAAGCATATCGCGAAGGGATGGAAAGAACCATTTTAGCATCTTCGAGTATCCGCGATGAGCATACGTATCGACAATTTCCGCGGCGCGTATCGAATAGCCGCAACCGGTTAATATCTGGGTCAATTCATCCAGCGTCCATTCCCGGTTGTGGCGGCCGTACACGCCATAACCCGAGTAGGGATGATAGATATTTTGCCTGTTTTTAAGCAGGGCAAGGATATTGCGCAATACAAGCACGTTGGGGGTCGTGATCAATAACTTGCCGCCGGGCTTGAGCACGCGATGGATTTCCATCAGCATATGCGTAGGGTCAAGCGCCAGGTGCTCGATGATTTCCCAGCACAACACGGTATCGAAACTATGGTCGGGGTATGGGTAACGGTCCAGTTCGACGTTGAAGGTCTGATACTTAAACACATGCTCCTCGCCGATGGCGGGCTTTGTGAGTTTGATCGAACTTTCAGACGGTTCTCCGGGAATAACCGCATTTGACAGGGACAACGAGTACGGAAAATACTTTTTCAGCAACAAGGTGGTGAAATAAGGCGCCGCCCCCAGTTCTAACAGCCTCTCGCCCTGATTTCCAGACGGTATAAAGCGCAGGGATTCGTGAAAACGATGCGCGTGGGCGTCTAAATACCGCTGATTCTCCTCCTGCCAGTTTTCGCCGCCTTCTTGAGAAAAACCCGTTAGATATTGACGAATCTCTGAGATTGTCGGTGTAGGCGTTGTCATCTAACCTCCATGGATAAATACGTTACTTTACTTTGCTTGATCTCGGATATTGAATTGTAGGATCGTTTCTATCTCTCGTTTACCAGCCTTCGGCTTTTGCCTTTGAGCCGGGGTATCTTTGCTTAATTTCTCTTCCTCGTCATTATAACCTTTCCATGGCGATCAATCGTTGCGGATAGATGGTAGATCGCTCTTTCGAATCCTTCGCGCAGGGACAGTAAGTAGGTAGGTAACATTCAGTAGTTCTCCTCAACAGAGTTGATTTCCCGCCGCTTTATATCAAGACGCGGAAGATTATTCCAGATGTGCCTATGCAGATTCTCATAAGCCTCGTTGAGGAGAGTTTTCAACTGGGTTGATGATTTTTGGAAATAAAACAACCTCCGCGTGGAGGTTGTTTTTTGTTGAGTTACAGATAGATGTAGTAACTGCTCAGCGATTTTCAACGAGCGGGGCTAAAGCTACCTGATTTCGACAAGCTCAATCCAAGGCTCAGCATGTGGAAGCCCCTTCGGGGCTGGCGTAATGAGTCCGCTTGAGCGGACTTTCATGAACTGAGGCAGGATGCTACGCGACCCGCCGAAACCTCATGCGGCAGACGGTTCCAGTATTTGAATCGATTCGTCTGCGAGCCACGCCGCGTATTGCAGAGCCTGACGAACGTCTTCCTCCTCGAGATAGGGATAATCCTTCACGATCTCGGCGGCATTCATCCCGTTAGCGACGAGATTAACGACCAAGGCGCCCGCCCATCACTAACGGATCGAATGTGATGCGATTGAATTGGGTCATGGTTTTAATCTCCAAATTTCAGTATATCGCAAACAGCAGAGTCTTATTTTGGCGATGGAGTAGGTGAAATTGAACTGCCTTTCGGCTAATCATTTAGACGTTTTCTTCGCCGCCTTCTTCGTCTTGCCGACTCTCCGATACGGCGGCATATCAATCACGCAGATCTGACACTTGCCCGTATCCAGCAACTTATTCCACAAACTCGGGTAACTCTTCGCAAACGACTCGGGGTCAAGCGTGGACGTGATCACCGTCGGCAGGTTGGCGTAGTAGCGGTGATTCAAAATCTGGTGCAGTTTATCCTCTGCCCACACGGAACTGATTCCGCTTTCTTTCAGGTCGTCGAGCATGAGCAGGGGTGTGGTGCGGATTTCGTAGGAACGGCGATCAAACGTCACGTCCGAGTTGGGGCGAAAGGTGGCTTTGAGATAATCCAACAGAGTCGATACTTCCGCAAGGATCGCTTGTCCGCCGAGGAGCAGGCGATAATTCCCAACCGCCGCGGCGAGATGCGTCTTGCCTGAGTGCGATCCGCCGAGGATCACCAGCCAGCCGTTGGGACCCTCCGCAAAATGGACAGCCGCATCCAGCGCCTCGTGCAAGCGCTTGATGTGTTGCGCGGTGACTTTCTCGCGCACGATCTCTTTGTCTTTGACGGGACGTCCGTAACGATCTTGTCGCTCCTTCGTGATCGTCGTGACAATTTCCTTGCCGACCTCATCGTCGCGTGTTTCAAAATTGCCAAATGACAAGTCCTTGATGTGCGAAAGCGACAGCATCGAGATGCCAGGGTTGCTTGTCTCGGTGGGACGGCGGAAGTCGGGCGCGGTGATGCGGATGTATTTCACGAACTCCGCATCCTGCAAACGCGAACGGATGCGGCTCTCGACTTCATCCAGAATCAAATTCGTCGTGATGACCGTCGGGAGTTTGTTGATGTACCGCGCGTTGATGATCTGGAATAGTTTTTCCTGCGCCCATGGGGTTGCGTTCTGTGTGCCGAAATCATCCATCACGAGCAAGTCTGCGGTGCGGATGGTTTCAAAGCGTTCCTCAAAAGTTGTTTCGGGGTCGGCATACGCGAAGCGAAGTGAATCGAGCAGATCGGGGACAGTGATAAACAACGTCGGCACGCCGCGTTGCACGCATTCATTTGCAATCGCCGCGGCGAGATGCGTCTTGCCGCATCCGTACGAGCCTTCGAGCAACAACCATCCGCTCAATGTTTTTGCAAAATGTTCCGAAGCGTCGAGCGCGTCGCGCAGACTCGCCACTTCCTGCGGCGAGACAAATTCCGCTTTGGGGTTGCCCGACGAGTTGAAATTCGCAAACGTGAGATGACTCAGCCGTTCGAGATTGCTCATCTCGTACAAACGCTGGCGCGCGTTGTCCGCGATCTCATTCGCGCGGCACACGCACGGTTCAAGCCGACCGAATTTTTCGTGTCCCACTGGCACGTCCACGCGCAAGAAGCCCACGCCTCCGCAGTATGGGCAATCGGGCTTACCGAGCAACGGCGCGACGTTATCCATCGAGATATTCGGCGAACTCGCTTTTTGTGTAGCGCTCAGAACCTTGTCGAGCGTCCCGTTGATTCGTTTTTCCATGCCTGCCTTCATCTTTCCATCGTTTCAAAATCGCTTCGCAATATTTCCAATTGCGTTTGTTATTTTTCACCGCGAGCTCGATCGCCTCGGCGATCCACTCCGCATGATACGTCCCTTCCGCATCTTTCAACGCGTCCGCGATCATCGGCGTCAGCGGACCGATATTCTCCTCGTACAACCGAAACACATTCGGTCGCTCCATCGGCGGCGCAGAAACAACACTGGATGGATTCCACTTTCCACTTTCTATCGCTTGGATTCCCGCCCGTCCCCTCGGAGAATTCAACAGGAAGTAAACCACCGCTTCTCTTTCGACCGTCAGCAGGCTCCCGCGTTTGACGGCTTTCTCCAGCCCGCGCTTGATCTCCTCCGCCCCCAGCCCCAACTCCTTCACATCGAAATCCATCTTCGTCAACGCCCGAAACGGACTGTCCATATGCTCCGCGCGCCAGAGAAAATACAGCGTCACTTTCAACTCCGCCGCATCGTCAATCTCTTTCAACAACTCGTGAAAGAACTTATCAGGCAGAGAAATGAATGTCTCGGAGTCGGTAAATCCACGGAAAGTCTTCATAACCTTCATCTACGCAATACGCAGTACGCAATACTTCGTACTCCGTACTGCGTATCCCGTAACTCGTATCATTCGTTAGGTTTAAACACCCTCGTCGCCGCATTCTCGAATTTCGCCAACGCGCCGCGGAAGACCAGCTCCACGCTCCCAACGGGACCATTACGATGCTTCGCCACAATGATCTCAGCCACGTTTTGCTTCACCGTATCTTTCTCGTACTGGTCGGGACGATAGATGAACATCACGATGTCGGCGTCCTGCTCTAAAGATCCCGATTCTCTCAAATCCGATAGCACAGGACGTTTATCCGAGCGTTGCTCCACCGCGCGACTCAGCTGCGCCGCCGCAAGGACGGGTACATTCAACTCGCGCGCCAGCACTTTGAGATTGCGCGAGATGTATGAAACTTCCTGCACGCGGTTATCGGTGCGCGTGTCGCCGCCCATGAGTTGGAGGTAATCAATGATGATGAGGTCGAGACCAAACTCAAGGTGAAGTCTTCTGCATTTTGTTCTTAATTGCAAAGGCGTGATCGCGGGCGTGTCGTCGAGATAAATGTGCGTATCGCCGAACACTTCAATCGAGTGTGTGAACAGGGGCCACTCGTTCTCTTGCAACTTTCCCGTCCGCAGACGTTGCGAGTCGATTCCCGTCTCTTGCGCGATCAATCTCTGCACAACTTGTTCGTTGGACATTTCCAATGAAAAAATAGCCACATGCTTTTTGTGTGTCAACCCCGCGTTCTTTGCGATGGAAAGAAGAAAGCCCGTTTTACCCTGGCCAGGTCGGCCCGCGATAATCAACAGGTCCGATGGTTGTAAACCCGTGAGCATTTTGTCGAGGTCAATGAATCCCGTCGGCACACCGACAATTTTATCGGGGCGTTTGGCGAGCGTATCAATTCGGTCATAATACTCGCTCAACACATTGGAGATCGGCTGAAGGTCGTGTTTGAGCCGCCGCTCGCTGACGTTGAAGACCGCCTTCTCCGCCTCATCCATCACATCGTCAACGTTCGTCTTCTCGTTGTACGCAATCGAAGCGATCTTGTTCGCCGCGTCGATCATCTTGCGACGGATCGAATGTCCCTCCACAATGTGCCCGTACGATTCCGCGTTGAGCGACGACGGCACTTGATTCACCAACGCGGTGAGGTACGCGGGTCCGCCGAGTTCGCCGAGTTGACCGCGCTTGTCGAGTTCGTTCGAAACAGTCAGCAGGTCGATGGGGATGCGTTGTTCGTGCAGGCTCGTGAACGATTCCCAGATCCACTTGTGACGGTGGATGTAAAAATCGTCCGCGCTCAAAAACTGCGCGACATCGTAATACACCTCAGGGTTAATGAACACCGCCCCAACGACGGCTTCTTCGGCTTCGCGGCTATGCGGCACTACCGTTGATGCGGCGGGGGCAGTTTCATTGGGCAGGAAGTCGTTCATTTTTTCTTTGGCTTTTTCGGTTTATCGGAAGAGTCGTCCTCGGATTTATTTTCATCGGGTTTATCGAAGTTGAGTTTATCCAAAAAATTTTCGAAGACGGATAAACGCTCGGCTCCTTCTTTCGACAGGGGAGCTGGTTCGCTTTTCTGCGGCGGAATCTCCCCTTCGGGCATATCCTGCTCAGGGACGATGCTCGCCACGTCCATCACGCTCGCGTGGACGAGGATCGGCACGTGCGCCCGCACCGACAACGCGATCGCGTCCGACGAGCGCGAGTCGATCCGCACTTCTTTACCGTTCACATCCGCGATGATCGCGCCGTAATAAGTATCGTTCTCCAGCTTGACGATCTCGATGCGCGTGATGCGCGCGTTGAATGCGTTGAACACATTCTTGAGCAGGTCATGCGTAAGCGGACGGCTCACTTCCACTTCCTGTAACGCGACCGTGATCGCCTCCGCTTCATACACGCCGACCCAGATGGGTAAATAGCGATCTTCGTTAACTTGTTTCAGCACAACCAAGCGGTTGGGCGTCATCAAGTGAACGCGGACGCTGTCTATTTGCACTTCGATCATGTTTGCCATGGGAAACTCCAAACGAGTTTTTCTATTGTACACCATTCAATGATGGATGTCATTGCAGTTACAACACCCCCGTCATTGCGAGAAGGCTCGCTCTGAGCGGAGCGAGTGACAACGAGCGCAGACGAAGAGCAGCCGACGAAGCAATGACGGAAAAATTATTTTGTTGCAAGAATGATGAAACGGGGCTATAATCCCGCCCTGTCACCGGGGACTTTTCCCTAGTTGATCGGAGAATGACGTATCGGTAAGCGCATGGCGCTGAGAGCGCCAGGGTCGTTATGTCACATCCGCAACGAATCATTCGGGGCGTGGCGCAGCCCGGTAGCGCACTTGCATGGGGTGCAAGGGGTCGCAGGTTCAAATCCTGTCGCCCCGACTGAATCCGATACGACGGCAGTTGAACTGCCGTCGTATCTATTTAGAGAGACCTGTGAGGTCTTTTTGATAAAAACATGACTCCCGAATTCATCCCCATCTCCTCCTTCAACCGCAAAGCCCTGCTCGGATTTGTGTTATCCATTCTCGCCGTCCTCGCGTTGTGCGCGGGCTTCTTGCCCGTCCCACTCACCGCGCTGATCTGTTACCCGCCGGGCTTTGTCCTTTCCCTCGCCGCGCTGATCCTCGGATTCATCGCCCTCCGCGAAACCCGCACCGACGGCACAAACGGACGCGCGCTCGCGTTATTCGCAGTCTGGGCAGGCGGTGTTACCTTGCTTGCCATGTTATGTTTTGTTACGGCGGGCGTGTTGCTCTTCCCGTATATTTCTCAAACCGTTCAACAAATGATTGAGCAAGCTAGACCTTAACGCTCACTGATAAACTTCCTTGCAAAGCCTTCTTGCTTCGATTATCCTTGCGCTTGGGAGTGGTTAGGTCCCGGTGGGCTTCCTGGTCTTCAAAACCTGTGGTGGGACGCGTTGCGTGCCGCGGTGGGTTCGACTCCCATCCACTCTCGCCTAGACTACCCATGTCATCCTGAGCGAAGCGAAGGATCTCCAACACGACCAGCAAGACTCTTCGGTCGCTATCGCTCCCTCAGAGTGACATGATGCCAACAAGGAAACACATGTCCCTCCCCGAAATCGAAATTCTCACCTCCCACGTTTCAAAAATCTTCCGCGTTGACGATGTGACCGCGGGCGACCCGCGCGAGTGGATCGTCCGTTATCGCGGACACCTGCTCGGCGAAGACACTGTCGCCGCGTACGATCAACTCGCCGACGCGGTTCGCGGCTTCAACCTCACCCCGTTGTTCAGAAAAGGCGAAGACGGCAGGCAAGTCATTTTTCTTGTGCAAAGCCTCCCAACGCCGCGGACGAATACGCGGGTACACATCAACATCATCCTTTTTATTCTCACGATCATCAGCATGTTGCTCACGGGGGTTGAAATTCCCCCAAGCGCCGTGCCAGCGGACGGATCGTTTCCCTTCATGTATCTGCTCCTCAATATTCTTTCGGGCTGGCCCTTCGCGCTGAGCATGATGGGTATTTTGTTCGCCCATGAAATGGGACATTACATTGCTTGTCGCATTTATAAAGTCCCTGCCACGTTGCCGTATTTTTTGCCCGCGCCGATGATCAGCCCGTTGGGGACGTTTGGCGCGTTTATCGCCATGCGCGGCATCCCGAAGAACAAACGTGTGCTGTTTGATGTGGGCGTGGCGGGACCGATCGCGGGTCTCATCGTCGCGCTTCCCGTTCTGTTCATCGGATTGTCGCTTTCGAATTTGGGTCCAATTCAACATGCGCCTGAAGGTATGTCTGGTTTCCTCGAAGGGAATTCGATCTTTTACCTGTTTTCTAAGTTCATGGTGTTCGGTCAATTGTTGCCCGCGCCCGTCAGCACCGGCGGATTGTCGCAAGCCGTGTATTGGCTTCAATATTTTTTCTCAGGTTCGCCCATTCCCTTCGGCGGCATGGACGTGCAACTTCATTCGGTCGCGCTCGCTGGCTGGGCGGGACTGCTCGTCACCGCGTTGAATCTCATCCCAGTTGGGACGCTCGATGGCGGTCACGTGGCGTACGGCTTGTTCGGCGATAAAGCGCGGAAGATTTTTCCCTTCGCCATCGGAACGTTGATCGCGTTGAGCATTCTCCCATCCCTGCTGACTCTTTCGCTCGAATCGTTCAACTTCAGTTGGCTTCTGTGGGTGTTCATCTTGTACTGGCTGGGCAACGTCCGCGCACAGCCGCTTGACGACATCACCGAACTCGACTCCCGCCGCCGCGTGTTGGGATTTGTGATGCTCATCGTTTTTGTTTTGCTCTTCACCCCGATCCCGATGATGGCGTATTGATGACTCCCAATCCCGAAGGGATGGTAGGATTCTAGATGAAGATGAAATGACACGAAATCCCGAAGGGATGACATAGCGACCAATGTATGTCATCCCTTCGGGATTTGAAATTTTCATATCGTCATCTATAATCATGCGACCCCTTCGGGGTCGTTGACGCTATAATCTAATTTATGCGAGTTTCAATGCCAATCAGAAAATTCCTCACCGTATTTTTGTTATTCATTTTCATTATTTCCGCCTGCGCACCGACCTCAACCGACTCAACTACGCAAACGCCTCGTCCGAGCGCGACGCCAAATATTGAAGACGTGAAAACGCCGACGCCTGCCGCGAGCCAGCTTGGCGTCGAGAAAGAAGCGTTGCGCGGGAAGCAGGTCAACGTCTGGCATCCATGGTTCGGCGCGGAGGCGAGTCTGTTCGAGTCGCAAGTCGAAAAATTTAATTCGACGAATGAGTGGGGCATCGTCGTCAACGCGGAATCAAAAGATAATTACAACGAAATTTTTTCGCAGACCTCCGCCGCGCTGGAGGAGTCCAGCAATCCGCAAATTGTGATCGCGTTGCCCGAGCACGCGCTCGCGTGGGGCGACGATGTGCTTGATCTGAATCCGTATGCGCACGATGTCGAGTTTGGGATGAGCGCGCTCGACATGTCGGATTTTGCGAACGTGATCTGGCGGCAGGATGAAGTGGACGGCAAACGATTCGGCGCGCCCGCGCAACGGACAGCGCGCTTCATTCTCTACAATTCAACTTGGGCGCGCCAACTTGGGTTTGACTCGCCGCCTCAAAATTCTTCCGAGTTTGAGGCGCAAGCCTGCGCGGCGCACATCGCGCTCACGAAAGATTCCGATACCGCCAACGATTCGCTCGGCGGCTGGTTGATCGACGCGGACGCGCACAACGCGCTTTCGTGGATGTTCGCCTTCAACGGCGGCGCGCAAGAGGCAGATGGTTATCGTTTCCTCGCGCCCGGCAACATTGACGCGTTCAAATATTTGAAATCACTGCAACAAAAAAGTTGCGCGTGGGTCGCGTCGCCCGATCTCTCTGTGTATGATCGTTTCGCGGCGCGGCAGGCATTGTTCGTCACCGCGAGCCTCGAAGAATTTCCGAATCTCTCCCGCGCGTTTTCTGCCGCGAGCAACACCGACGAATGGATCGCCCTCCCATTCCCCGGCGCCGATCGCGACGCGCTCGTCGTCTACGGCTCGTCGTTCATCGTGTTCAATTCGGACGACGCGACTCAACTCGCCTCGTGGCTGTTCATCCGCTGGATGCTTTCCTCGGAGACTCAAGCGGACTGGGTGAGAAGCACGGGACTTTTCCCGCTTCGTTCCTCGACGGTGGACCTGCTCGCCGATTATTCAGCCGATCATCCCCAGTGGGCAGAAGCAGTGACGTATCTATCAAGCGGCGAAGTGACACCGCAACTTTCATCATGGCGGCTCGTACGAGTCATGTTGGAAGATGGTTTCCGTGATATGTTTGACACCATCCGCCATCCCGATCTGACAGAGGGGCAGGTGCCTGTCATTTTGACTCAGATGGATCAGACAGCGGAAGAGTTGTCGAAGTAAGTCGCGCTGAGCGGAGCGAGCCGTTAGGCGAGCGCAGACGAAGCGTCCTTCGTCTGCGGACTTCGCAACGAACGCTCAGTCCTCCGCTCAGGACGGAAGGAGTTAATATGTCCCAATCACAATATCGCGCGCGGCAGGTTGCCGCGAAGACGCATGAGGTCGTTGAATACGACCACGATGATTCAAAGCCCGGCAAGCCATTGCACATCATGGTGCCCGGCGGACTCGTCGCGTTGGGCGCGTTAGGCACGATCATCCTTGTCGCTTATCTCACCTGGATTGAAACCCGGCTTGATCAAAGCACAGGGCTGATTCTGATCGGCTTGCTCTTTCCATTTTATGTCGGCGGCGTGTTCCTGTTCAGTTATGGCTATGAGTTGTACAACATCCCTCGCGCAATTCGATTAAC
This sequence comes from Candidatus Defluviilinea gracilis, assembly GCF_057138825.1. Lineage (NCBI taxonomy): Bacteria > Bacillati > Chloroflexota > Anaerolineae > Anaerolineales > Candidatus Villigracilaceae > Candidatus Defluviilinea > Candidatus Defluviilinea gracilis. The sequence continues at coordinate 129,902 of NZ_DBNHEF010000067.1, read as the reverse complement.
CGCGATCATTGTGTTCCTCACGTTGGCGGCGGTGGTGATCGTCGCTGTGTTGTTCTTCGTGTTGGGCGAGTCGAAAGGCGGCGGCTCGTCGCGGTCTTCGGGATCGAAATCAAAGGTGTCGTCAGGCGGATCGAAATCCAGTTCGGTTTCTTCGAGCGGATGGAACGCGCCGAATCTTGGAAATGTTGTCGTTTTAGGCGGCGGTGGGACACGCACACGCGAAGTGACCAAAGAAGTTGTGAAAGAAGTGGAAGTGCCGGTTGCACCGCGTTCGATCAATTGTCCGAGTTGTAATCGCGGATATGTGCCTTCTGAGGAAAAATATATTTGTCCCAGTTGCGGCGCGCCGACTCCACAAGAGTTGATCGAGGAGTCCGAGAAGCCGAGGAGCAGAGAGTAATTGGTAAGCCTGCCCTGAGCTTGTCGAAGGGTGGTAATTAGAGATTTGAGACTGGCGGCTGAAAGAGCGGAGAATTAGAGGATTGGAGAATTGAGAGTTGGGAGTAGAGACTGGAAATTTGAGATTGGAGACTGGAGATTGGAGATTGATTCATGAAGTTCATGCACATCAGTGGTGAATTCACGAAAAGGAAGTGTAATTGTCAGACTCGATCAATTCTGCTAGAGGAATTGCGCGCATTGGGGTTTCAATTTTGAAGATAGATTCCAAAGATATCCATGAGAGAGGTGGAGAGCGGGTTGGTTAGAAGAGGTTGTGTGAATGGTATTCGTATATAATGGTTGTCTTGATGATTGCTCCCTGAACTGAAATGACAATTTCCGTAGCGCAGAACCCGAATAATTTGAATGGATAAGGTTGATGTCCGCCCGTCAGTGTAAATTGATGTTTGGCTTGTGGAGTCTACAGGGATTTATTGCCTTCCTGTGGATCGTCATGATTCCGACGGATGCGGAAAACCCCGCGCTTTTCGGTTTTTCCCCCGCGCGCTTGATGTTGATGAGCGCCGCGCTCGCCCCTGCGGCGTTGTTTGCTGTACTGTCGCTCAGATACAAGGTTTTGGAGCGGCAGCCTTTCTGGTTGAAGATTATACAGCGCGAGGCGTTTTGGGACGCATTGTATGTTGCTTCTGTTGTGGTCGTGCTTTCTTCGATCCTTAGTTTGGAACTATTTAATTTACTTCACCATTCTTCTAGATATGAAGCTTACGCGCTTAGAATACAGCCGTTACAACTCTGGTTTGGTCTTTGCGGGCTTGAATGTGCATTCTTGATCGGGCGGAACAGATATGAACAAGTTAAAGGTATTTTTGACCTGTGGCGCCCTGTTTTTATTGGCTTCGTCGCCGCGCTTGGTCTATTTGTCATTTTGGGCTTTCTGATAATTATTACCGGAGTTGGTATCACTCCGATTGATAACTTAGGCGGACCACCGGTCCCTTATTTTGAATGGCAAATTCTGTTTGTTTTATTCATCATTGGAGTCATTGCTTATTTATCTCGCGCAAAGTTATTGATCAACATATCTTGGGCGCCTTTGTTGATCTACGCGCTTACTGTGTTTATTTGGTGGAGCCAGCCTATCAACCCTGGCTTTACCGCGACGCCTCCGCGCGCGCCTAATTTTGAAATTTATCCTTTTTCTGATCCTCTTTTCTACGCTCAATATGCCCAATCAGCATTGACCGGGAACGGCTTTCATTGGCCCGAAATTCCCTCGCGACCGTTTTACGACGCTTTGTTAACCTGGTTTCACTTGCTTGGAAACCAAAGTTATCTCCGTGTCATATTCGTTCAGTCATTGTTACTTGCGTTTTTTCCTGTCATACTCTACCTGTTGGGCAGGGAGATTGGCGGATGGCCCCTGGGCGTGGGACTTTCGCTATTGACGATCTTCCGCGACGTGAATTCTAACGGCGCTGTTCTACTTGCCAATAATGTTACAAATTCCAAATTGTTTCTCTCGGAATTGCCTACGGCGCTGTTCATCAGCCTGGCTACGTTGTTGTTGTTTCTTTGGCTGCGGTCTATCCATAGACCTGTCTGGCTTTCCGCATTGATAGGCGGAGTGATCGGAGTCGCCGTTCTTATTCGGTTGCAAAGTGTTGTGTTTATTTTTGTGGCGATCGCCATAACGTTTCTTATGTTTTCTGATCGTAAGCAATGGCTCATTAACACATTATTATTAGTCACGGGACTTGGCGTAGTCGTTGCCCCATGGTTCGCGCGGAATTATTTAGCCGCTGGCGGTTTCGTTTTGGACAATCCGCTATCTCAGACAATGACAATGGCGCGTCGGTGGAGCGGCAGTTGGGGCAACGAAATACTACCTCGCCTTCCGGGTGAAAATGACGCGCAGTACTCGAGCCGGCTCACGCAGATGACATTCAAGAGCCTTCTGCAGCATCCAGGTTATATTTTAGGCACGGCTGCCGATCATTTTGTCGATAATACGATCACGAGTCTTTTAGCGTTCCCGGTGCGCGATGAATTGCTTTCCCCAACCGAACTATTTTTGCCGCAACATGCGTTTTGGGATTTGCCGTTCACGAGCGAGCGGGTCTCGCGTCTTGCCATTAACATTATATTTTTTTCCCTGGGGCTTTCCGCGGCTTGGCGGCGGCTGGGGCTGATCGGGCTATTTCCTCTTTGCCTGGGTATTGTTTACAACTTGTGGACTTCGCTATTCTTTAGTTCGGGTGCGCGCTTTATTATCCCAGTAGATTGGGGTTTTCATCTATACCAATTCTTTGGCATATTGTTGTTATGTGGACTCCTTCTCTCTTTTACAAAAATTGGGAAAGACAGTTTGAAGTATTGGCTCCCGATGCGGAACGGCGCTGGCTTATCCTTGCCATCCCTGCCTTCTTTCACCCGTCGAAATTTAATCGGAAGTTTTCTGTTGCTGTTGGTTTTAGGTGGTTTTACGCCAACGACCGAATTTGTTTTTCCGCAAAAATACCCTCCAAAATCACAAAAAGAAATCCTCGAGCAAATCGGAGCAACAGCGCAACCTGGAGAGATCGCGCTGTATGGCCGCGCAATTTACCCTCGATATTACGCGGCGGGGGATGGAGAGCCTGAAACGGCAAAGTTGGGCTACGAAATAAGCGAAACCCCGCGCCTGGTATTTTATCTGACGGGTCCCAATCACTATTTGGTGATCTTTAATTTAGAGTATTCGCCGGAGTATTTCCCCAACTTGTCAGATGTCTATATGGTAGGCAAACAAGTCGATGGATACTTTTCTCCGCGTGCGGTGTTTGTGACAAAGGATGGTCGCGCCGAAATGTATGAAATGACCGATCAATGAATGCGCTATATATGGGAATTAATTCATGATAGAAAATCATAAGTGGGTAGTTTGGGGAACGCCCTTCATATTTTTGATCATATTGTTCCTTTCGTTTGGATTAATGATCCCGTGGCTGGGGCATGAATTCGACGAATGGCATTTTGTTTACTATGCTACTCGCGGCGCGCAAGGCTTGACTGAAATATTTAACTACGACGGTCACCCCCAGGCAGTATGGTCGTATATTCCTAGTTTCTACTTGTTGGGCTATAACCCTGTTGCCTGGCATCTCTATTCGTTACTCTGGCGCTGGCTAGCAGTTCTCTCTTTTTGGTTATGTCTGAAGCGAATCTGGCCCGATTACCACCGTCAGACTTTTTTCGCCTCCGCTTTATTTGCGATTCACCCGGTCTTCACATTACAAATTTTCCCGATTTCGTTTTATGAAATATGGCTAGGGTATGTATTATTGTTTTTATCTTTCTTGTTTACGATCCTTGCTGTCCAGGATCTTAAAAGAAGCCGAATATTTACGATCATTTCGGTTGCGTTGGCGCTTGGACACATATTTACGTCAGAATATACATGGTTCGTTGAGTTGATGCGCCCCGCATTGATTTGGCTTGCCCTTCCTTCCGATGAGAGACCGGGGAAGAAAATCATTCATATCGCCAAAACATGGGTGCCCACAGGGGCTATTTTTGTTTCTGCAGTAGTATGGAGAGGCTTTTTTTATACCCCGTTGCGTAAATCTTTTCAGGTTCAGAGCGATCTGTTTGCAGATCCCATAAGAACCATTCTCGTATGGACCGCGAATTTCTTGCCCGATGCAAGTATCGTGCTTGTTACTTCCTGGTACAAAACCTTTAGTTCAGAATACATGTATCTGGCTCGGCCCTTCAACCTTGCTTTAATTCTATTGCTGATTCTGATATTGATCGCCGGGAGTATGTACCTGCGTCAAGTTGATCGCTTATCGCAAAACCCTGAACAATGGTCAACCCAGGCTGTTTTCTTGGGCTTGCCCAGCCTCTTATTTGGAATTCTCCCGTTTTATATTGCGTCCTATTCAATCCAGTGGACGGAGCCCCCATATAATTCGCGGTTAGCCCTGGGCATGTTGCCGGGCGCGGCTCTTATTTCCGTCGCAGTGATCGAACGAATCGTTTCTAAACAAAACCACAAGAAATTCATGATCTTGATGATTCTTGGCGCGGCGATCACTTGGCACATTCGATATACAAATGACTATAGAAAAGTGTGGGAGTATCAGTCTAACTTTCTTCAGCAACTGATATGGAGGGCTCCAGGAATAGAAGGGAATACAGCGTTATTTGTTTGGCAGCCCTCCCTGCCCGATATTGGCAACTCGGAGGCTAACTTTGCGTTTTATGGAGATTTCTCCCTTAGTCTGGCTGTAAATTCATTGTATGAACCAAATCCGGTTGCTGCTGAAAACAGACTATCGTACTGGTATTATTTCGTATCGGGTGAATCCGCCACTGGAATGGATAATAGCCCGTTGCGAATGGAGCACGCAACAACCTATTTTGAGGGAAATTCATCCGATAGTTTGTTCTTTTATTATGACCCACGAAACGATCGCTGTTTGCACTTGGTTACTCCTGAAGATCAGTATTATAAGCAGTATCCGGGGACCATCAAAGAAATTGCATCACAGGTCGCGGTTGATAGAATTCTCCCGGAAACAAGACAAAATATAAACCTGCGAGACGATATCTTTAACAGCGGAAAGAAAACCTGGTGTTACTTTTATCAAAAAGCTGAATTAGCGCGTCAATATCAACAATGGGACGAAATCAAGCCGTTGTGGAATGGCGCAGTTAGTAATAATCTGCAAACGACAATTGGCGTGGAGTATATTCCTTTTATTGATGGCTTTGCTCATCTTTCTGATTGGCAGATGGCGGCAGAGTTGACAGTATCAGCCAACAAACTCTCGAAAGCCATGAGTTCTATCCTTTGCCCTCTTTGGAACGAAATAGAACAAACAACATTCGATTCAGTGAAAAGAGACGAAACGATCAGGCAGGTCGAAATAGAACTTGAATGCGCCAGCCCGTAACCATTCCAAGTCTCATCCGTTTAGCTGTTGCTTCCAGTGATTACCGCCTTGGGGTGGCGATGTCGCTTTTGTTCGATTATTGTGGCGCCATATTTTGATTCGATCTTCTCCTCTGGATAATAAGTGTGACTGCGTTTTTGAATGTGGTAAAATCTCGCTCGCACGCGGGAGTCGCCAAGTGGTAAGGCATCAGCCTTCCAAGCTGATATTCGTGGGTTCGAATCCCATCTCCCGCTCAAGTTCGGTGAGCAGTGATCAGTTTGTCAGTTATCAGTAGAAATTACTGTTGCGCTGATTGCTGATCACTGATTACTTTATCACTGAAACGAGGGCCCATGGCGCAGCGGTTAGCGCAGGCGACTCATAATCGCTTGGTCGTAGGTTCGAATCCTACTGGGCCCACTTTCAATTTACGATTTCAGATTGACGATTTTCGATTATGGATGGACGATTTGTGCCGCGCTGGATGGCGGCATTTTGTGTTAACATGAGAACCAGATTTGGCTTGCCATGAAAAAGATTTCCATCGTAATTCCCGTCTATTTCAACGAATCCAACCTGCCTGATACCATTCCTCAACTTCTTTCCTTGGAGGAGAAACTCGCGGAGTATTCTCTCGAACTTGTTTTTGTGGACGACGGCTCAGGAGATCGCTCGCTTGACGTTCTGCGGGACTATCAATCCCGGAGCCCGGAGAGAATCAAAGTCGTCAAGTTGACTCGCAACTTCGGTTCGATGTCCGCTATTCAGGCTGGGTTCACGGTGGCGACCGGCGACTGCGTCGGCATGATCTCCGCCGACTTGCAGGATCCGCCGGAGATATTTCTGGACATGATCTCTCACTGGGAAAAGGGGAGCAAAGCCGTCTTCGCCGTTCGGCAGGATAGGGAGGAGCATCTAGTTCAAAAGATGTTGTCCAATACCTATTATTCGCTGATCCGAAAGTTCGCGCTTGCCGATTACCCCAACGGCGGATTTGACTTTTTCCTCGTTGACCGTCAGGTGGCTGCCGACCTCAACCGCATTCAAGAGAAAAACACGAACATCATGACCCTCGTCTACTGGCTGGGATATAAACCTGTGATGATTCCCTACATCCGCAGGCAAAGGACAAAAGGAAAATCCCGCTGGACGCTGGCAAAGAAAGTCAAACTTTTCATTGATACTTTTGTGGCTTTTTCCTTTGTCCCGATCCGCATCCTTTCCGCGCTGGGACTGCTCGTGGCGGTGGGGTCATTCATCTATGGCGGCTACGTTTTGTTTTACTGGTATTTTTACGGGATCGAGGTCAAAGGCTATGTGCCGATTGTTGTCGCGCTGGCGTTTAACTCGGGTTTGCAAATGGCAATGCTCGGCGTGTTAGGCGAATACCTGTGGCGCACACTCGACGAAGTCCGCCGGCGACCTCAATTTGTGATTGACGAAATTTATCAAGAACCTCAACAGGCAGACTCTGAAAAATAAGAAAGTGGCGAAACCTGTGCGCAAAAGGCTTCTTCGCCACAGAGATCATAGAGAAAAAATCTCAAAATCTCTGTGCGCTCTGTGGCTTCACGCGCCAAAGCCGCCACTCCAAAAATAACGGAGATTGAATGGCTGATTTTTTTTCACATCCGAATTCAATTGTTGAGTCCACGCAGGTCGGAAAAGCGACGCGCGTGTGGGCGTTTGCCCACGTGTTACCCGGCGCGGTGATCGGCGAAGACTGTAACATTTGCGACCATGTCTTCATTGAAAATGACGTGGTGGTTGGGGATCGAGTCACGGTCAAATGCGGCGTGCAGTTATGGGACGGCATCCGCCTGGAAGACGATGTGTTCGTGGGACCGAACGCCACGTTCACGAATGATCCGTTTCCCCGCAGTAAAAAATATCCGCAGGAATTTTCCAGAATCGTCGTTCAAAAAGGCGCTTCGATCGGCGCGAATGCGACCATCTTGCCCGGCATCACGATCGGGCAAAATGCGATGGTGGGCGCGGGAGCGGTGGTCACAAGGGATGTTCCTCCGAACTCAATCGTCATGGGCAACCCCGCGCGGATCGTGAACTATGTGACCGAAAGTTTTCACACCGAAGAGACTCTTGCGCAACCCGCGAGCGGGAATCAGGATCTGCCGGTGAAAGGCGGTGTGTTGATTCGCCTGCCCGAGATCACAGACCTGCGCGGCAGTTTGTCCTTTGCTGAATTTCCCGGTCTGCTTCCGTTCGAGCCGCGCCGTTTTTTTATGATCTACGATGTGCCGAGCAAGGACGTGCGCGGCGAACATGCTCACAAGGAATTGCATCAACTTCTTGTGTGCATCAAAGGCGCGTGTTCTGTTGTGTTGGATGACGGAAACGTTCGCGCCGAAGTGAGGCTGGACAAGCCGACCCTCGGGCTTCACATCCCGCCGATGGTTTGGGCGACCCAGTACAAATTCACGTCCGACGCGGCTCTTCTCGTGTTCGCCTCCGATGTGTACAAAGCCGATGATTACATCCGCAATTACAACGAATATTTGGAATCGGTTTCCAAATGAAAACATCCGTTCCTTTTCTCGATATGAAAGCGCAGTACGATGAACTGCGAGAGGAAATCGATCAGGCGTATCAGCGCGTGATGGATTCGGGTTGGTATATTCTCAGCGACGAAGTGCGCGCGTTCGAGCAGGAATTTGCAGATCGTATCGGCGTCAAGCATTGTGTGGGTGTAGGCAATGGACTTGAAGCGCTTCAATTAATTTTCATGGCGTATGGAATTGGCGCGGGGGATGAAGTGATCGTGCCGTCCAACACGTACATCGCGTCGTGGCTGTCGGTCTCCTATGCTGGAGCGACACCGATTCCCGTCGAACCGAATCCGTTGACTCACAACAGTGATCCGTCGCGTATCGCCCAAGCCATCACCAAGCGGACGAAGGCGATCATGCCGGTGCATCTATATGGTCAGCCAACGGAGATGACTGAAATTTGGAAACTTGCCGAGGGACATGGACTGCGCATTGTGGAAGATTCCGCGCAAGCGCACGGCGTGAAGTACATGGACAAGATGGCGGGAAATTTAGGCACTGCCGCCGCGTTCAGTTTTTATCCCACAAAGAATCTCGGCGCGTTCGGCGACGCAGGCGCGGTAACCACCAACGATGATGAACTGGCGGACAAAATTCGCGTGTTGCGAAATTACGGATCGCGTAAAAAATATTACAACGAGGTGAGGGGACATAACTCGCGGCTCGACCCATTGCAAGCCGCGTTCTTGCGCGTGAAGTTGAAATATCTCGATGAATGGAATATGCGTCGAGCGAAACTTGCCAGTTACTATTGCGAACGCCTCAACGGACTGCCCGGGCTTGGCTTGCCGATCACCGCGCCGCAGACGGAACATGGCTGGCACATCTTCGTCGTTACCCACGATAATCGCGATAAACTCAAATCATATCTTGATGAACACGGCGTGGACACGTTGATTCACTATCCCGTCCCGCCGCATCTGTCTAAAGCGTATGCCGACCTCGGTTACAAAGCGGGCGATTTTCCTCTTGCAGAAAAACTTGCAAACACTGTGTTGAGCCTGCCGATCGGTCCGCATGTGACACGAGAACAAGCCGATGTTGTGATCGAACGGATCAGGGAGTTTTGCCTCTCAAGCAGGTCGTGACTTGACGATGGAAAAGCGGTCTTTCATCCGCAAGAAGAACTTCTCAAATGCTTCGTATGAGATGACAGACATAATCACCGTGATCAGAAACGAAAGCAATAGCCCGGCGACACGATACGGAAGATCGCTGGACGGGTCTATGTTCTGTTTGATAACTTGATAAGCAAGATAAATCCCCAACTTGTGATACACATATAACCCATACGATATCTTTCCAAGGTAGGCGAGCGGCTTGACCCTGAGCAGGGGCGAGAGCGCCCAAAGATTTCCTTGCGTCAGCGAATGGATGATGAGCGATGTGCCGATTCCCACGAGCGGATAGGTTAGCATCAAGTCCCATTGAATCTTTGTCACATTAGGCAGCTGTGTTACCTGCCACAGCGCGAGGATGCCGAGCGCCAGCCAGATGAGATTCGGGATTTTCTTCAACGGCTTATCGAGTACGCCAAGCCCGATGACGATTCCCCCAAGTACGGAATCAAAATGGGAAAACGGCAACACCCAAATATCGGGATGGTTCGTGCCGCGATAGATCATGAAGGCGCGGATGAACGTCCCGAGCAAACCCATGCCCAGCAGAATCAAACCTGCGACAGACGTCTTTCGACGATATAAAAATAGCAAGACCCACGGGATGAATAAATAGACCTGTTCTTCGTATGAAATAGTCCATAGGTGATTTGAGTAGAGGATTGCGTTGTTGTATCCCCAACGCGCCGCCATGAAGTTGTCGGTAAAGGTCAACATTCCCAGCGCGCGCGTGGTCAACGAGTTGCTCCACCCCTCCTGTTGAACCGTCAATGTGACTGCGATAAGGAAGAACAACACATACAGGGGCCAGATGCGGAATGCGCGGCGGATATAAAAATTCTTGACCGTTACGGTTCCTGTCGCTTGGTATTCTGCATACAACAACCGCGAGAATAAAAAAGCGGAGAGGCATAGAAACAGATCAACGCCCATCCAACCGTACTTTGCAACGACCTCCCAGGATGGAATAAGGGCTGAGTATCCCGCGTGATGGATAAGCACCAACAAGAAGGCAAAAAAACGCAGGCTGTCGAGTTCGGGAATATAAAATCCGCTTTTTTTCATTGGCATTTCATAAGGACATCGCTTACGCAGTTGGCGGGCAGTTGTACTGCCGCCGCCGCAGTGCAACTACGGCGCAACAGGTTCAACTGCGTAAATCCGAAAGGATAAGTTTTTTCACACAGAACGCCCGATATGTTATCATGGTTTCAACCCCGAGGAATCATGTCGCCTTATATTGCCACTCTTCTTACCTTTGCCATTGCCATCGCCTTCCTCCGCCTCATGGATTTTCTCGCCCATCGCGGCGTGATCGAAAGCCGGTTGAGTCGAAAACTCATCCACATCGGCACGGGTCCCATCTTTGTCTTGTGCTGGCTCATGTTTACCGATGTGTCCATCTCTCGCTGGCTTGCCGCGCTCGTGCCGCTGGTCATCACACTTCAATTCGCGCTGGTCGGCTTGGGCATCATCAAAGACGAAGCCGCGGTTAAAGCCATGTCGCGGACGGGCGATCCGCGCGAGATCTTGCGCGGTCCGCTATTTTATGGGATCGTGTTTGTCGCCATGACGTTGATCTACTGGAAGGATTCGCTCATCGGCATCCCCGCCTTGATGATCCTCTGCGGCGGCGACGGGATCGCCGACATCGTGGGGCGCCGCGTCAATTCTCCGAAGTGGTTCTGGTCGCGCGAAAAAAGCGTTGCCGGCTCCCTCAGCGTTTTCCTCGGCGGCTGGCTGTTGACCATGTTCATCTTCACAATTTACGTGTGGCTGGGCGCGTTCAGCGGACCCACCACGCGCTTTGTTATCCCTGTTGCTCTTGTAGCGTTAGCGGCAACGCTGATCGAGTCGCTTCCGTTCAAAGATATTGACAACATTACCATCGCTCTCGCTTGCGCGTTCATCGGACAACTCGTATTCTAGCAACATAATTACTCCCAAGCTTAAGGAATCAGCCACAGATTACACGGATTCTCGCGGATTTTAATTTTTCTGTCTCGAGTTGAGAAAGACTAAAGCCGACCAAATTGAAACTGGTCGGCTTTTTTCGTGTAAATTCGTGAAATCCGTGGCTAAAAGCTCGAAAGATTTAATTCAGGGTGAGTCATGTTTCAACCAACCTGCTCTTCCTCATCCTTTTTCAAAATCATCACGCGATAACTCTCGGCATACTTCATGCCTTTGTCTTTCGCTTCCTCCGCCGCCCAATCTGTTATCCATTTGCCGACTTCATCAACGGGAATTTGACTCGCGTGTTGTTGCAACGCTTTGATCTTCAGTTCCAACGTCTCGGTGATGTCAACCCACGTGTCCGACTTTTCCGAGCCGTGGACGTATAAGCGCTTCACCTCATGTGGTTCATACCCCGCTTCGAGCAGGTCCGTGAACATCAGCCGACTCCCCGCCGACGGGAAGACTGCCGTCGTTGCCGCCTCCGCCGAGGCGCGATGATCGGGGTGGTTGATATATTCATTGCCGTAAAACCACGCTTCGGGGTTGCCGCAGAGGACTGTATCAGGCTTGAATTGGCGGATGAGGCGCGTCAGGTCCTTGCGGAGTTGCATCGTCGGCTCCAATTCCCCATCGGGGTAGCGCATGAAAATCGTCTCTTTGACTCCAAGCACGGCGCATGCCGCGAGTTGTTCCTTTTCGCGCAGTTCAGCGAGTTCATTTTTGTGACGTCCATCCTTCGCGGGATCGTTCGACCCTGAATCGCCGCTGGTGATGACAACGCAAATAATTTCACATCCCGCCTTTGCCCATTTCGCCAGCGTGCCGCCGATGCCGAACTCCTGGTCGTCGGGGTGCGCTTGGATGGTCATTGCGATTCTTGGTGTGTACTCTTCTGGCATAAGTTCTCCTGTGATTCGCGCTGAGCGGAGGGTCGAGCGTTAGCGAGACCCGTAGTCGAAGCGCTTCTTTCCAACCACCAACATCTTATTTTGTATCTTGAACACTTTGAAAAACAATTTTACGAACGGCAATATTACATTGACAAGCAATTGCGACTTGAATAATTTCTTCAAATAAAATTCGTACGGGAAAGACAACTCGTGGAATTTATGCAAGTCGATCACTTCAAACCCAACGGACTCAAACAACCGCTTCATTTCGCTTGTCGAAAAGATCTGCTTGTGCCCGAACAAATGCGACGAGTACATCGCGTTCAAAAATGTCGGAAACCTGCCGCCGCTGAGACGGTACGTCAACGCGCCGAAACGGTGATAAAAACTATCGCGGCAGGGAGTATCGATCAGCAACAAGCCTCCCTGCTTCAACACCCTCGCCGCGGATTGCAACGTCTGCAACGGATAATTCACATGTTCGATCACATCCCACAACGTGACCGCGTCGAAGTGAGTCGCGTAGCCAGATTGCCAATACTCATTTTCTATCGGATGTTTCTCTATAACGAGTCCGTGTTTGACTTTGGCATAGCGCGCGCGGCTGTCGCTGAGTTCGATTCCGATCACCTCCGCGCCTTGTTGTTTCAACAATGAGAGAAATAATCCGCCGCCGCAACCGATGTCGAGTACTTTGGCATCTTGGAGGGGGAGGTGCGCTTTGACGATGTTCGCCTGGGTATCGAATTTTTTCGCGTTCGCTTGTAACTGCGTCTCGATGTACGCGGCAACTTCATCGGTCAGTTGGGAGGCGTCGACCTCAGGCGGGATGTCTTCCACAGGGTCGAGATAATCAATGAAATGGAATCCGTTTTTTGAAACGAAGACATTCGCATTTTTCAACTTGTATGCCAAACGCCCGCCCTCACGCGGATTCTTCTTCAGCGCGTCTATGTTTTCCATGGTCATAGGGAGCGATTGTAACCGAAATGCTGGAGACGACAGTTCAAACTCAAACTGTTGATCCAGCGGTTTTGGGGTCGGGAAATTAATAACTGCTGTTACGCAGTTGAAGTCAAGGCGGCTCTCGTAATGCGACATGTATGCCGCTCTTGCGGCGGAACAGCCTAAAACGCGAGATAAATCTCGCGTTACGACCATTAGATCGTTATGTATGGGTGAGATCGAGCCCGATGTTGATCGTCGCCGCATAACCGTTTGTGTGATCGCCTGCGATGTCGAGCAATAACTGGTCGCCGCCGTTGTTGAAGATGCCATCGGAGGCGTTGAACGTGTTGCGTTGCCCTCTCGCCGCGTAGGGTTGCGCGGAATACACTTGATCTGAAAGCGATTCGTCGAAGAAGAACTGCGATACGAACTCATACGCGTTCCCGTTTGCGCCCGTCGCGCGGATCATAAAGTGGATGTGAACCGTTCTGCCTGAATACCAGCCCGGATAAATGGTGAGGAACTGCGCCTTGCCTGTGGCGTCCGTCAGTTGATAGCCGCGCAAAAATTTTTGACCGACGGTGTTGAATGCCCGATCTGTTACGCCCGAATACACGCCAGCCGCGTCGCAGTGCCAGATGTCCACCTGAGCGCTTTCAATAGGGTTGCAACTGTTTTGCGACACATCGTACACGCCAATTGCCAGCGTCAGGGGCGCGCCTTCCTTTACCGAATTATCCGAAGGTTCAGCGCGGATGTCGGAACGATTCAATTGCTTATCCACGAAATACGGTCCAAGTGTTAACTCGGGGCGTACCACACAGGAAAGCGCCTCGGCAGTTGCAGGCAAGTTTTGCGTAGTTGGCGCGACTGTTGAAGTCAACGCGGGGAACAAGGTGCTTGTCAGTTGAGGAGCCGCGCACGACGCAAGAAATGCCGCGCCTCCCACGCCCAACAACTTGAGCATATCTCTTCGGCTGAGGATCAATCCTACGGGTTTGTCGTCGTTATCCATGAAATCTCCTTTTATATTTCGCAGTATCATACACAGAAGATTTTAGAACAGGATGAAAAACATCCATGTAGATTTCGCGCGGGCGTCACGACCGCGGCGCGGTTTCGAGCGGTTTGATGCGCTTCCAATTCCCAGCCGCGAATGCCGCCAGCCCAAGCAATTCCAAGATTCTTCCCGCGAAGACAAGCCCGGTCGCCGCCAGCAGACTCTGCCCAGCCGCGAGAAGTATGCCGCTATTCAATAACATAAATGCCGCCCAACTTAGTTTTTCGTTTCCACGCGGAGAGTCGCTTGAAAAACGGGGCGCGATCCAGAAGACCATGCCCATGGCTAATTGCGCCATCCAGCCCATGAACGCGAATTCGATATGCAGAGGCAATAAATTCCAAAGCGCTGGCAGGTACATAATTCCCTTATTTGCCAGCAACAGCCCGCCAACGGTAAACCCCAGCACGGCATAGATCAGCGATGCGCGAATAAAGTAAACGCTCAGGCGGGGCATCTATCGTTCCTTGACGCGGGTCCAGGTGTTGATGGCAAAGCCGACGCCGGCGAGCCATTGCAAAAGAGCGGAGGCGACCAACGTCCAGCCGGTCAACGCGGAGGGGGCGGCGGCGTTGATCGGTTCGGCGACAATCCGCAAAACCAGGCCCGCGTTGAACGTGATGAAGGTTGCCCAGCCCAGCCATTCGTGCCCGCGCGGTTTCGCAAGGTTGAATTTGGGGAACATCCAAAAAGCCACGCCGAAGATCAATTGCGTGAGCCAGCCGAAGGTGAGCATGTGAAAGTAGGCGGGGAAAAACCCGGTAAGGGGATTTCTTAACGGTAACGCCAGAAGTATTCCCGCGACGAGCGCGAAGAGCAAATACAAGAGGGCGGCTTTCAAGAACCATCGGGTAAGGGTTGGCATTAGGCGCTTTTCCTGTTGAGAACGGAATACACGGTCATGCCTAGAAACATCAGGATGGCGACTTCATTGAGCAACCCGCCAAATTTGCGGATCTCCACTTGATTGGTCAGGTCGCCTGTCACGCGCAGGAGCAGGGAAAGATGTAGAAGCGCGAGATGACCATAAAAAGCGGGATAAAAATTGATCGGCGCGCCTAGGATGGCGGGGAAGATGATCGGCGCGTGACCGAAGATCATGGACATCACGAAGCCGACAAAGACCGTGTGCAAGACCGCGTCGTATAGCGGACCCGCGTAGGTTGCGCCATACATTAATTGGAGTATCCCCCCGATGCCCATCCAGATGAATCCGCTGAAGAGGCAAAAGGCGATGTAACGAGTCAACGGGATGGGGTGACGGATGTTTCGCGCGGCGAGATCGTTCTTGAGAAACCATAGCGACAGCGCCAACATGACGAGTCCGCTGAGGCGCGCGCCCCAGTTTGCGTTGAACATGGAAAGGACCGTGCCGGCGAGAAGGGCGAGGGCGAGAACGCCGAAGATTTGAATCTGCCCGCGCGTGGGACGCAGGACGCGGCTGAGTTCGAGCCGTTCTCCGCCGATCGTCAAGATGAGATAGCAGATCCACCAATGCGCGAGTTGGTAGATGGGAAATCCAGAGATCCATAAGATGTTGCCGATTACCCAAGCCGCCATGCCGACCGCCATGGTGATGGTGTGGATGACGGGTTCGCGCCGCACCATCACGATCAGGATGAAAAGCGCGACAACACTGCCGAGGGTCATCAAGATGCCGCCGAGAGGCGGCGCAAACAGGAGGCTGACCCAGCCAACCCCGCAGGCGAGAGGCGCGGCGAACATCCATTTTCTGGAGCGAAGCGGAAGCCCCGCGTATTCGTTGCGGGGTGAGTTGATGGCGACCGCGCGTTCGAGCGGGATTAATACGCCGAGGAAACCGGAGATCATGAGCGGTCCGTGCGCGAGCGCGAGGGTGGGGAGGGTGGGGAGCGCCCAGCCTAAACGCAATAAGCCCGCCCACATGGCGAACAGCAGGGCAAGGATGGCAAGCGCGAGGAAGGGAATGAAGCGGGTTTGAAGTTTCATTGAGGCTGTTTCATCCTGTGGTTTGATTACCTTACACTTTCAAAATTGGGACGCTGATTCACGCTGAAAACGCAGATTTTCTCCCTTTGGAATCAGTGAAATCAGCGTTTTCACCTGCCCGTGCGGGCGGTGCAAAGGTCTGCGTCCAAACGCATTCTGTAAGGTAATCAGTCCGGTGGTTTGGAAATAAATAACGGAGACCCAGAGGTCTCCGTTAATGATATGGAATTTTGGAAATGGGTCAACCCAAAAATCTAATGTCCTCCGCCGGATTCAACCGTGCCATCGAAAATTTCCGGGTCTGCTTCTCCTGTGACGTGGAGCACGCCCCAGGCGCCTCGGTCTACGCGAGCAAGCGCGTGGTCGACGAGCACATAGTTGCCGGGGAAATCCACCTTGAATTCGATCATCACCGCGCCGCCTGCGGGGATCAGCGTGGTTTGCAGTCCCTCTGCGGGTGGGCTGATCAGGTCGCCCTCGCGATAGACCCGGTCGAAGATTTCGCCGATCACGTGGAAACTGGAGACAAGATTTACGCCGCCGTTGCCTACGTAGAAGCGCACCGTGTCGCCGACTTCGGCGCTCATGTTATCTGCTAATGCGCCGGTCTTGCCATTGAAGACAATATATTGCGGTTTGCCATCGAGATAACCTTCCGTATCGAATAGTTGCAAACCCTGACGACCAAGCGCGCCTTCGGTGTAAAACTCGCCTTGCATGATATAGAATTCCTTGTCTACAGGAGGCAGACCGCCTTCGGGTTCGACGAGGATCAACCCATACATGCCATGCGTCATGTGCAGGCCGGCGTTGCCGAACGCGCAGTGGTAGACGTAGATACCGGGGTAGAGCAGTTTGAATGTGATTTCTTTGGAATCTCCGGGGGCAACGATGGTAGCCGCCGCGCCTCCGCCGGGACCTGTGGCGGCATGGAAATCTACGTTATGTGGGTGCAGGCTGGTTGGGTCGTTGTGAATTGTTAGGTGGACGGTGTCTCCCACCTTTCCGCGGATGAACGGACCCGGCACGGCATTGTCGAACGTCCAATAGTTCATTGTGGCGCCGTCAGCCAATTCCGCGATGACCTCGGTGGTGGTGAGGTTCACCTCGATCATGCCGTTCTCCCCGTATACTACAGAAGGCGGCACATCGTTTGGATCGCGGGAGATATTCTCCACCCGGGCAAAGTTATTGAAGTTCCTGAAAAAGTGATAGACGTTTTCGAACGGCAGATTGGGGGCTTCGCCCGGTCCGAACGCGCGGAGAGAGAGGGGGTATGCCAGTTCGTCCGGCATTCCGTGCGGCACATAGAACGCGATCGAAACACCGATGAAGATGGCGACCAATGCCGCGGTGATCTTGCGCGAATGAGCGCGGCGGAGCATCAAAAAGATAAAGATTGCCGCGAACACGTAGGCAATAATCAGCCCGAAGGCTTCCACAATGTATTGCCAAAGGTATGAGAGTATTTCCATGTTTGTCTCCTTTATCGGGCTATTTCGCCCGGCTATCTATGAATTGCTTGTTTCTTGCGCTGATTGTATGCAGGCGCAATTTTCTAGATAGTGATAATCTTCACTAATTGTAACCGATTTTGTCATAATTTGGATGATATTTGTCATATTTTAGCGTACGGCTTGATGTTCAACCTGAGAGCAGGAGAGAATTCGATGATTT
The DNA here is from genome assembly GCF_057138825.1 of Candidatus Defluviilinea gracilis. Taxonomy (NCBI): domain Bacteria; kingdom Bacillati; phylum Chloroflexota; class Anaerolineae; order Anaerolineales; family Candidatus Villigracilaceae; genus Candidatus Defluviilinea; species Candidatus Defluviilinea gracilis. The sequence continues at coordinate 112,394 of NZ_DBNHEF010000067.1, read as the reverse complement.
GCTTTGTCAGGGGTAAAATACGCTTATTCCACGCTTAGGAGAGTCTTCATGACTATTGCCTTGAACGGATCGTCCCTCACCATTGAAAAACTTGTTGCTATCGCGCGAGATAACGAAGAAGTTGAACTAGCCCCCGAAGCGCTCGAACGGGTCAAAGTCTGCCGCGCCATGCTGGAGGAGAAACTCGCCAAGAAAGAGATCATGTACGGCACGAACACCGGCATCGGCGAGTTTTCAGAAAAGATTCTCAATGACGATCAGGTGAAAGAGTTCCAAAAATATTTGATCTACAACCACGCGGCAGGGATCGGCGATCCGCTTCCGATTCCCTTCGTCCGTGCGGCATTGGCGGGGCGGATCAACGTTCACGCGCACGGGAATTCTGGGTGCCGGCCTGAGATCACGCTGACCTTCGTCGAAATGCTGAACAAAGGCGTGACGCCGGTGGTCTGCACGAAAGGTTCCGTTGGCGCGAGCGGCGACCTTGCTCCGATGGCGCAAGCCGCGCTGTTGTTGATGGGGGAGGGCGAAGCGTTTTACGACCCCGACGGTGCCGGGGCAGGCGGCGAGCGACTCTCAGGGTCCGAAGCGATGCGGCGGGCGGGAATCAAAGTCCCGGGTCTGCAAGCGCGCGACGGACTCGCCGCGATCAACGGCTCCAATGTGTTGACCGCCATCTCCGCGTTGCACATCTACGAGATGGAACGATTCATCAAGCAAGCCGAGATCGCCGCGGCAATGACGATCGAAGCGTTACTCGGCAACCTCAAACCATACAACACAAAACTTCACGAACTGCGCGGGTTCAGCGGCGCGATCACGTCTGCAAAAAATTTGATGAAAGTGTTGGAAGGATCTGACTTGAAATCGGGCAAGATGAAAACGAAAGTGCAGGACGCGTACTCGATGCGTTCGACCCCGCAAGTGATCGGCGCAGCGCGTGATGCGATTGCGTATGCGCGTTCGCAAGTGGAGGTCGAGTTGAACGGCGTCGGCGACAATCCGATCTTTATCCCCGAAGAGAAATTGACTCTCACCGGCGCGAACTTTCAAGGGAGTCCCGTTTCGCTTCCGATGGATATGGCAGGCGCGGCGATCACGATGGTGTGCGTGTTATCGGAGCGGAGACTCAATCGCCTGACGAATCCCGCTCTTTCGCAGGGACTGCCTGATTTCCTCGCCCACGAGCCGGGCTTCTACTCCGGGATGATGCTCAGCCAATACACCGCCGACCATTTGATCGTTGAACAGAGAATCTTATCCGCGCCCGCGAGCGTTCAATCCATCCCTGCCGCGGCGGATCAGGAAGACTTCGTTTCGATGGGTATGAACACTGCCTTGAAGAACGAACAAATTCTAGACAACGCTTACGGAGTTTTAGGAATCGAATTCATGGCGGCGGCGCAAGCCATGGATTTCCGTCAGTTCCTGCCGGGGCATGGAACGAAACGCGCGCGCGAAATCATCCGCAAATACGTGGAGCATCTCGAAGTGGATCGTCCGTTGTACAACGATCACAACGCGATGAAGAAGTTGGTGAAGTCGGGGGAGATTTTGGCGGAGGTGGAGAAGACGGTGGGGGAGTTGGGATAGTGAAACAAAGTGACTGTCACTTTCAAGGTGACCGTCACTTTTCAGACAAATAGTTCAACACCCCGTTCCCCGCCGCGTAGCCGCTGGAGAAACATGCCGTCAGCAAATATCCACCGGTTGGCGCTTCCCAATCGAGCATTTCACCGGCGCAGAAAACGCCGGGCAAATTCTTCAACATCAGGTTTTCATCGAGCGCGTCAAACGTCACGCCGCCCGCCGTGCTAATCGCCTCATCCAATGGGCGCGGAGCGACGAACGGCACGGGCAAGGCTTGGATGAATCCCGCGAGTCGTTTCGCGTCTGAGAAGTCCTCTTTCGATACGAACTCGCGCAGTAATCCCGCCTTCACCCCCTTGATTCCCAGCGTTTTTTCCAAATAACTTGCCAGTGACCTCGACCCGCGCGGACGCGATAATTTTTCTGTCAACCATTCCAGTGTGCGGTCGGGTTGTAGGTCTAACAGAACGGTCGCTTTGCCTCTCGCATAAATTTCATCGCGGATGAATGTCGACGCGCTGTAGATCAACCCGCCCTCCACGCCTTCTTTTGTCACGATGAACTCGCCTTGTTGACGAAACTCGCCAAACGATAAAATAACCGATTTGATCGGATGCCCTTCGAACTTCTCTCGAAAATGCGGACTCCACTCCACATCGAATCCGCAATTGGATGGAGACAACGGTTCGACCTCCGCCCCAGCCTGTTTCAACCAGTCAACCCACGCGCTATCTGAACCGAGTCGGCGCCAACTCCCGCCGCCGAGGGCAAGGACTGTCGCATCCGCTTTGACATGCGCATCTCCATTGGGCGTGACGAAGCGTAGAGACCCGTCGGGTAGAAAACCTGTCCACTGGTGACGCAGGTGAAACGTCGCGCCTGAATCGGTTAATCGTCTCAGCCACGCCCGCAACAGCGGACTCGCCTTCATCCCTTTGGGAAAGACGCGCCCCGAAGTCCCGACGAAAGTTTCGATGCCCAATCCATGCACCCATGCGCGGAGTTCGTCCGCGCCGAATTGTTTTAGCAGAGGTTCGATCTCTTTGCGGCGGTTGTCATATCTTGCAACGAACACCTCGAACGGATCGGAATGTGTGATGTTCAACCCGCTTTTGCCCGCCATCAAAAATTTGCGCCCAACAGACGGCATGGAATCGTACACATCCACTTGTACGCCGCGCGCGCAAATGACCTCCGCCGCCATCAAGCCCGCCGGTCCGCCGCCGATGATCGCTACTGATTTTTGCATGGGGTCATTATAAAGACAATCTCCCGAATTTGCGCTGAATCAAAACACGCACACCGATAACCCGTGTACGTGTTTTCTTGTGTATTTGTTTCCGTAAATCCTTCTACGGCTCCACGCTGAGAATACCATCCGCGAGATTCATTCTTTAGACGTTATCGGAAATAATTTTTCGGACGCGGATTGACGCGGAAAACGCGGATTTTTTCTTCTTTATCAGCGTTCATCGGCGTTTATCCGCGTCCTACAAAAGAACTTAGGCCTATTACCGATAAAGTCTTTTATCTACGACCGATTCACATCTCCTTTAGGATCTCAACGCGCTTTTGTTCATACTCCGCTTCGCTGATCAGATTCGCATCGCGCATGCCCTTCAATTCCTTCATGCGATCCAACGCATTCAACGACGATTTGGTCCTCGCGCCTCGATCTTTGAATTCCAAATTGGTTTGGTGAATTTGTTCAGCCAGGTCGAGCTCCCAATTGGGCTTGGGTGTCATATCGTCCTGAATTGGCAAGACGCGAGAAGCAAGCTTGTACATCCATATCTTCCAGCCCGCATAAATAACGAGGAAAAGCAAAAAGCCATAGATCAACCCGGCATACAAACTCATGGGGAAGAGACCCAACTCGACCTTTTCTCCGGTAGTGTTGTCCACGCAATACCACGTCAGCGTTGTGACCGTCTCCACCGGCGAGGGATGGTAATCCTGCGTTACCAACTGCATTTCTCCGCGCGGACAAATGAACGGCTTGGCGATGCGGTTCATGGAGGGAAAGACCGCGCCGAATCCGATCGAGATGGCGGTGACGCCCATGAAGAGACACCAGATAAAGAGCAAAGATATACCCATCCAATTATTTTTCATTGATAGACTCCTTGAGGATGAGTATATTCCTTTTTGATTTTCCGCGTATGCTCGAAAAGTCACACATCTGTATGTGATGTGAGAGACGTAGACGCATACGCTTCAGAATGAATCAAAACACGCACACAAACTACCTGTGTGCGTGTTTCCTTGTTTACCTGTTTTCGTTTTCTACGGCTCCACGCTTACCACGCCGCCCGCGAGATTCATGTTCAACGTCCATGTGCTTCCGGTGGTGAATTGCTGAAATTCAGACACTGAACTTGCTGTGTATGTTTCTTGCGAGCCATCATCGGTTAGAAAATACACGGTCAGCGTTTCGGATGTGTCTCCCAAGCGTTGATCAGAGGAAACGTTTGGACTTTCATAGACCGGTTGCAGGTTATGCCCATCGAGCGTGTACGTTTGGATCGTCGTCCATTCGTCAACGGTATACGAACAATATGTTTCCGTCTCGGTGTGACATTCCTCCACAACTTCCGAGTAGCCGTTGCCTTTGTCAACTGTCTTTTGTTCGCAGACATCGCGGCTTTCATCGTGACATGAAACATTGTACGCGTCGGAAGGCGCATTACCGCGTTCATTGTTGTAATGCACCGGCTGAACTTCCTGCACAGGGACCGAAGTCTGCCAGTACACATCCGTCACTGTGGCTTGTACCGACGAAGTGGGAAAGACGAAGAAGACTAACACGCCAACGCAAATGATCGCCAAACATCCCAGCACCGCCGCCGCGATGATCCACGGCGCGCGCGATGACTTTTTCCCGGTCAACGGCGCGGCGGGGGAGAGTCCGCTTCGAGTTTGCGGAGCATTCATCACCGGTTGAGCCGGTGTCAGTTTGGGCAGTGGCGATCCGCAATTCGAGCAGACCGAGTTACTGCTTGGGTTATCCGTTCCGCAGTTATCGCACTTCACAATTTTTGGTTGCGCGGCGGGTTGTTGCATCACGCGCCCCGCCTCGCGGGCTTTGCCCTCTTTCAAGTCCGCGCCGCATTGCGAGCAAGTCACGGCAGTGGCAGGGTTGCGCGTCCCGCAGAATCCGCAGTGGATGTCCGCGCCTGATTGTGCGGCTTTCACCGCACTTTCATCGGTCACAAATTTTTGTTCCGACGGCAATTGAAATTGCACATTCTCGGGTTGCGGCGCGCCGCAATTTTCGCACGTCTTCTCGCCGCCCTTGTTGCGCGTTTGGCAATTCGGGCATACCCATTCATTTTGAACATAACCAACCGTACGTCTTCGAGCCATCATCGCTCCTTTAAAAAATCCTTCGTGACCTTTGTGTCCTTCGTGGTGAGAAGGTTCTCTTCTCTATTATAAAACGCGTCTCACGAAAATCCATGCCACTTTCGTATCTCTTCGATTCGGGATTCGCAATCCGGTTCCCGGTGCGGACTGGGATCACTCGCTTCATTCCGACGGGGCGACTTGGTCAGCGCGTGGATGGTTGCCTCAGCCCCCTCCGCCACATTGACCGGGTCGTAGCCGCCTTCCAGCACGAAAACGATTTTGCCACCGCAGAATTCCTCCGCCAGCGCGACGCACTTTTGCGCCAGCATCAAATATCCATTCGTTGACAGCCCCAGCGACGTGATCGGGTCGTTCCAATGCGCGTCGAACCCAACGGAGACAAAAATCATCTGCGGCTTGAACGACTCCACGAACGGCTTGAAAATTTTATCCGCAACTTCTTCGTAGACTTTATCCCCCGCGCGGGCAGGCAACGGCACGTTGACGATTCGTTTCTTTGCGTGCGCCGCTTCCTTCAACGCGCCCGTGCCCGGGTAAAACCCCGGCTGAAATTGATGCGCCGATAAAAATGCGACGCGTTCCTCGTTCAAAAATGCGGCTTGCGTCCCGTTGCCATGATGCGCGTCGTAGTCAAGGATTAGCGCGCGATCCATGCCATGTGCGAGCGCGTCCATCGCGCCGATGGCGACATTGTTGAATAAACAAAATCCCATCGCGCGATCGGGTTCCGCGTGATGCCCCGGCGGTCGGACGATGGCGAAGGCGTTGTCGGCCTCGCCGTTGATTACCGCCCGCGCGCAAGCAAGAACTCCGCCCGCCGCGAGCAAAGCATCGTCGAAGGAAGATGGAGTTACATACGTAGGCGCGTAATCAATGATGGCAGGCGCGTCCTCCCGGCAGACCTTTTCCAGCGCCGAAATAAGTTCCGGGTTGTGGACTCGCGCAACTTCCTCGCGTGTCGCTGGCGTCGCATCGATTCGCGCTGCGGAAAATGAATCCAAGCGGGGTTGCAAAATATCCAACCGCCCCGGTCTTTCGGGATGATCGGGGTACAAATGATTCGGCGAGGGGACAAATGTGTACACGGTGGACATGAGTGAATTATAGTCTTAGTTAATTATGCGACCTTGACCCCGAAGGCGGTGCGTTGAGCCTGTCGAAACGGGTCAAATGATTATCAATACTTCACGAAAGTTGAGGCGACAGTTGTACTGCCGCCTGTCTTGACGCAGTGCAACTGCGTCAAGAACTTGTTTTCGTGATCTACTGATTATAGATTTTGCGGGAACAAAAATTAACCCCGAAGGGGTGTCATAGACACAATGGTATATCATCCCTTCGGGATTTGAATTCATATTACTCTTTCCCTATCATCCTTCCATCCCTTCGGGATTGTACAGTGTTTCTTCATTAGGCTGTCCTCGGTCAAAAGCGACATGAATGCCTGTCCTGAGTTTATCGAAGGGTCGCGTTACTCAAATCCTCAAATCCTCTAATTCTCTAATCGTCTGCTCTTTTCCCCCCAAACTCTTTCATCCATTCTTCCACTTCTTTTTCTGAAATAACTCTCTCGCCTTTTGCCACGCGCGGAGAATTCCTCACCTTGTTGAGAGTCTTCGCAAATTCATCCGATGAAATAACCTCCGCTTGCATTGCCCGCGCATTGGATTGCACTTCGCGGTCGGAGGAAACGACGGTCCAATTTTTGGCGGCTTTGCCGAGACTCTTCAACCGCTTGCGGATGGCGTTGTCGGCGGGACTGCCGACGGGCGAGAAATGCTGAGTAACGGCGCCCAGCTTTACCGTCCGAGAAAGAGGCGCTCCGTCAAAGTAGACTTCCACTTGACGGCGTTCGAGGCGGCAGAATTCCTGCAAGATGGCGATCAACTCCATTTCATCGTCCAGAGAATCGAGTCGCAATCCGAGTTTGGGAATGAGGTTGTGCCCGTCAATGAGATATGGCATGAGAAGAGATCGTCCCGCAGGTTTTTATTTTTCCAAAACCTGCGGGACGTGAATGTTTATTGACTCAGGTCAATCGTCTCGCCGCCGTATTCGCCGGTGAGCGTCATCGAGCCGTCGTTGTAATTGCTGGTGTAGGTGAGTGTGCCGGTTTTGTCTCCGCTCACTTTCGCCTCAAACGTGAGGAGTCTGGCGCTGTAATCGAAACCGCCCGCGCCTGTGATGGCAAAGCCTTTCGTGAATTGACACTTGTCGTACGTATACTTCTCGCCCGCGTCGCTGGGACCGAAGGTGAACGAGCCGCCATACGGACAGGCAAAGGATGTGTCTTCGGTGAAGCCGTTGTAATAATATTCAGGCTCGATCGAGAGCTCGGTGTCGATCGCCGAGAAAATGTCGAGCGGGTTATCGTACTCGCTTGCTTTCGGGGACATGCGCGGCACATACGCGCTGATGACCGACGGGTCCCACTCGCAGACGATCTCGCGCTGTTCGGGAAGTTCTCCATTGACCATGAAGTTGGTGATGTAATCGTCGGGGCATTCGTTGCCGAAGCCGTAGATGGAATGACGCCCGCCTTCCACATACAGGTGATAACCGTTATCTAAACGTTCAAACACGGCTTTGCCTTGCGCGAAGGGAGTCGCCGGGTCGAGGGTGGCGTTCAGCACGAACGTCGGGACGCCTGGCGCGGTGAGCGGCTCGCGTGTGACGACCTCTTTCGGGGCGCTGGGCCAGTACGCGCAATATAAGCCGGTGTACACGCCGCCATCTATACGCGGAACGGTTCCATTCGATGCTTGTCCTGCTTCGATGGTCTGCTTGATCCGCTCTTCGGGCGTGCCGCTAAAATACGAATCGTCGGTGCAGTTCACGCCGGTGAACATCGTGTCTGAGAAGGTGGAGTCTCCCAGATATTCGTCGGTGGCGGGGTCAACGGTGGCTTGTATATAAAATAATCGCGCCATTGGAACCATGTCGCCCTCGTTGGCAGATGCCAGCGCGCGCAAGAAGAGCATCCGCCCGCCGAGCGCATACATCTGATAAGCGGCGGTAAATTCCAATTGACCGAAGGTGAATTTCTTTTTTACGGTTTTGCCCGAAGCGAGCGGATATTCATAGGCGATCGCTTTCTCCGCGAGTTTTGACGCGAGCGAATCGTACGCCGCCAGCGCGTTGCCGCCCAACTCTGCCGCGCAGGCTTCGTCGGCATCGCAGGCTTTGAGGGTCGCCACGAGGACTTCATCGAAGGCTTTTTCTTGCGCGAGCGCGCCTTCTTCGCCGTTCAACGTGAGGTCAATCGTCCCATCGAGGATCAAGCCCGCCAGATGATCCGCGTGAGCCGCGGCGTAGGTCTGCGCGACGGAGGTGCCATAACTGACGCCGTACAGCCAGAACTTGTCGTCGCCGACCAATTGACGGAACGATTCGATATCTTCCGCTACTTGGTTCGTTCCGTAGTAGACCAGTTTCGCCGGGTCAATGCCGATCTCTGCAACGCAACTATCCACAAAGGTCCGGGCTTCGTCAATCGCGTCTTGTTGTTCGGCGGGCGTATCGTAGCCTTCTTCGCCGGCTGTGTCATCGTAATTCAGGGAACTCGAGAAGTCTTTCTCATACGCCTTCGGGCAGGCTAACTCGCTGGAGAGACCGATTCCGCGCTGGTCGAAGTAGACGATATCAAAGTGTTCGAGGATCCCCTCGGGAAACCAGCCCAAGCCGCCGGAACTGATCCCTTCGCCGCCGGGTCCGCCGGGGAAGGCTTGCACGAACATGCCGTAGCGTTCGCCGGTCGCCTGCGAAACGGCAAACGCCACATTGATCGTTTCGGTATTTGCCGCGTCGAAATGATTCAACGGTACGGGAATGGTCACGCATGTGAAGTCGGGGTTTTCCTCGCAGGGAGCGCCGTTCAAGCGTTCGAGCAGTCCAGCCATGTCGCCGTTTTGAGTGGTCGTGACTTTCGTCGGCGGCGCGGTCGGGGGTGGAGCGGTCGGCGTCGGCGTATTGAGCAAGCCGCCGAAGTTGCAAGCGAGCGCAAACAACGACAGGCTGGTCAGCAAGACAAATAGTTTATTTCGAGACATTGGGTTTTACCTCTGTTCATTTGGATGGGTAACGCTGGATTTTATATGCGCCGATCATTCCACGCAAGAACCAAAAGTAAGCCTATGTTCTGGTTGAGGGGTTTTCCAACAAAGCGTTTTAGCCACACCGTTCGTGCCGCGAGCACGACGGTGCGAGACGGCAGAGCGCGCAGAGAACTTTGAGATTCTTTCTCAATAAAGAAACCCCTTTCCGTGGTTTCCGTGAAATCCGTGTGCAAAAATTCACCCCCATTTTCACAGACGATTTTTTCTTGAACTCGTTTTATTCGCCTTCGAGTGTTCGCGCGGTGATCTTGAACTGCGGAGGATTCTCCAACGTCTTCTTCACCTTGCACAACTCCGCCGAACGGATCAACGCGCCGAGATATTGTTTCGGAAACGCGGGCGGGACTTGAATCTCAAGTTCGATCGTATCGGCGTGGACGCGCTGAACGATGCGGACGCCTTCGGTGGGCAGGTTGCGCTGGCGGCAAAAGCCGAGGATGTAGATTCCCGCGCATGTGCCGAGAGAGGCGAGAAATAACTCAAAGGGCGAAGGCGCCGAATCGTCGCCGCCTCCGCTCCTCGGTTGGTCGGTGTGAACAAGATGCCCTCGCACATGCGCGTCCACGCGCGCGCCGCCGGGGAAGTCGATCAATATTTCCATACGCTACTCCAAAATAAGTTTTGCGTAGATATTGACATCGCAAAGAACGCCGTTCGTATATGTGTTTTATAATGTATCGCACAGGATGGATGTCACATCCCTTCAAAGGAGAACAACATGGCAGACAAACGACCTTCGCAGATTGTGCCGTCGCCGCAAGGCGGAATGGTACGCGACCTCGTCACGCGACTCAAATTGATCGGGCGGCTGATGGCAGACCGCCGCGTAAGTATTTTTGTAAAACTTTTGCCGCTGGCTTCGCTTGCCTATCTTTTTTCGCCGGTCGATCTGATGCCGGGCGTGGTTCTGCCGGTCATCGGCGCGCTCGACGACGCGGCGGTGTTGTGGATCGGCTCGACTCTCTTTGTGGAACTTTGCCCGCCCAAAGTGGTCGAAGAACACATGAATCAACTCACCGATAACACGGACGATTCATCGAACGATGATGTGGTGGATGCCGAATCAACCGACGTGGACGACAGATGAAGCGATACCTGATCCTGTTAATTCTTCCAATCCTTGCATGTAATGGATTAAGTACGCCGCTTCCTCCTCCGACGGGTGGACCTGCCTCGCCCACGTCAACCGGCGTCTCGCCTACGCAACCGCCCCCGCTGACTCCGGCGCCGCCGACCGAGCCCAACGCATCCACCTTCCCCAACGCGGACGCGTACACATGGCAGTTCGTCGCTGATGGACTCGAACGCCCGGTAGACCTCCAACCCGATCCGCAAGGTCGTTTATGGATCGTGGAAAAATTGGGTCACATCCACCTCTTCCAAAATGGGCAATTGAACATTGACACGCCCTTCCTCAACATCGAAGACCGCGTCAACGACGAGTCGAATGAAATGGGGTTGCTGGGGCTGGCATTGCATCCGAACTTTGCGCAGAACGGATACTTCTACGTCAACTACACCGGCGCGCGCGGCGATACGTTCATCTCGCGTTTCACCGCCGGTGAAAATTCTGTAGACCCCAACAGCGAACTGATTCTGTTGCGCGTCAAACAGCCGTACCCGAACCATAACGGCGGCACGATGAACTTCGGACCCGATGGCTACTTGTACATGGGTCTCGGCGACGGAGGCTCCGGCGGCGACCCGGAAGGCAACGGTCAATCGTTGGATACCCTGCTCGGAAAAATTTTACGCATTGACGTGGACTCGAAAGAGCCTTATGCCGTTCCCGCCGATAACCCGTTCGGTAACGAAATTTGGGCGTACGGTTTGCGCAACCCGTGGCGTATGTCGTTCGACTCGGCGACCGGCGATCTATACATCGGCGATGTGGGGCAGGGCGATTGGGAAGAGATTGACATCATCCCCGCCGGTTCGCGCGGCGGCGAAAACTTCGGCTGGAATTACCGCGAAGGCGCGCACGATTTTGAAGGCGGCGGGCCCGCCGATATGATCGACCCCATCGCGGAATATGATCACGGCGAAGGCGGATGCTCCGTCACTGGCGGCTACGTCTATCGCGGCGCGATGCCTGAATGGAACGGCATCTATCTTTACGGCGATTACTGCACCGGGCAGGTCTGGGGCTTGATCCGCTCCGGGGAGGCGTGGCAGAATCAATTGTTGTACGACACGGACTTCACCATCACATCCTTCGGGCAGGATAAAAATGGGGAGTTGTATATCCTCACCGACGGAGGCGAGGTGTATGTTTTGGATCCCAAGTAGAGGGTGCTAGTCGCATATATGCGATTCGTCACCCGAACGGATGACGCGTGTCACTTTTTAGCGTCCTCTGTTTTTTCTATACTAAAGGCATGGATTCGAAAATAGGTTCTTGACGCAGTTGTGCTGCGTCAAGGCATGCGACAGTTCCACTGTCGCATGAACTTTTGTGAACCGCTGATCATAAGAGCATAGATTCGGAGGCGTTCATGGCTCAGAAGAAGTGGCAGATTCGTAAAACGATCTATTGCGAGCACGCCGGGCGGGATGTGGTTCTGGAGACCCAGATTATCGTCCCATCTGCAATGCTCCCAGACCAGCCGCCGCGCGTCATTGCCCATCGTTGTTCCAACGCGATCGAGTGCAACAAGATCGAAAAAATGACTTGCGCCCTGTGCGGCACTAATCCGAATCATCAGGTATCCTAAAGTGACGCGCGTTTCTCCCGCGCGGTATCACTCTCTCCTCCCTTCTCTATTGGTCCGTGGCAACCCCGCCTGCGCAGGCGGGGTTCGCCATTTCATTCGTAAGGGCGATCAGGGGAGGCTTCTATAGTTATTCAGCACCCTCATATAATTCGCCCGTTCGAACGCTTCCGGCTCCTTGACCGACTTCTGACTCATGCTCCCTTGCATTTGCCGGATGGATTCGTATTCCCGTTCCTTCATCCACGCTTCGAGATAAGCGAGGATCGGACCGATGGTGTCTTCGCCGAACTGAAGTAAATTCGACGCCATCATCGCCACCTTTGCCCCCGCCATCATTGCTTTTAATACATCGGTGTACGCATGAACGCCGCTGGTCAGCGCAAAATCAACATTCAACTTTCCGTGCAGGATCGATATCCAGCGCAAGGGCAGCCTCAACTCGGAGGAGGTGCTCAAATCCAAACTGTGGAGGATTTCCAACTCATCCAGGTCGAAATCGGGCTGGTAGAAGCGATTGAATAACACAAGCCCATCCGCGCCCGCTTCGACGAGTCGTTTCGTGAAGTTGGGAATCGATGTGACAAACGGGCTGATCTTCACCGCCAGCGGAATCTTGATCGCGGATTTCACTTCCGCCACCAGATCCACTTGCATATCCTCGATGTCGTTCGAAGTGACATTGATGTCGGTGGGGATGTAGTACATGTTGAGTTCAAGCGCGTCCGCCCCCGCTTCTTCGATGCGGCGCGCGTAATCCGTCCAGCCGCCTTTGGAAACGCCGTTCAGGCTGCCAATGACCGGGATGGTCAATGCCTTTTTCAAGCCAGCCACATGATTCAAATATTTTTCAGGGCTAATCCCGTACATGCCGCCGTCGGGCAGATACGATAACGCCTCGGCGAACGAATTACTGCCGCGATTGAGATAGTGATCCAACTCGAGGCTTTCGTGGATGATCTGCTCCTCGAACAGCGAATACATCACAATAGCGGAAATTCCCGCTGCCTCGAGCTTTTTCGCGCGGTCGATCTTGCGTGAAAGAGGGGAGGCAGACGCAACGAGGGGATTTCGAAGGTTCAGACCCAGATAAGTGGTGGAAAGATCCGTCATATCATTTTCCTTTTGGATGATCGGGCGATCTCGTCGAATTGAGCGGGCGCATCACGATCACCTGCATACGTGTCTACCTGTTTACGTGTCTACCTGTCTACCTATTTACGTGTTTCCCTGTTTACCCGTCCCGTTCCCATACTGCATCGCCGCCATCTGTTGATACAACGCCCAGCGCGATTTCGCGTCCTTTTGGGCGTCTCGCATCAACTCTTCGGCGCGTTCTTCATCCATCTGCGTCAACATCTTGTAACGGGTCTCATTATAAGCATAGTGCGAGAAGGGGACGCTCGGCTCCTTCGACTCGATGACCAGCGGGTTTTCTCCCTGCCCCGCAAGGCGCGGATCATATCGGAACAGGGACCAGTGACCCGATTGCACGGCAAGTTTGGTCTGGTCGAGGCTTCTCGCCATGTCGTATCCGTGCGCAATACACGGACTGTAAGCGATGATCAACGAAGGACCATCGTAGGCTTCGGCTTCGAGGAACGCCTTCAACGTTTGCTGGTCGTTCGCGCCCATGGCAATTTTTGCCACATATACATATCCGTACGACATGGCGAGCAAACCCAGATCTTTCTTCGGCATCGCCTTGCCGCCCATGGCGAACTTGGCGACCGCCGCTCGTGGCGTGGCTTTGCTTGCCTGCCCGCCCGTGTTGGAATAGACCTCGGTATCAAGCACCAGAATGTTCACGTTGCGCCCGCTCGCCATCACATGATCGAGACCGCCGTAGCCGATATCGTACGCCCAGCCGTCGCCGCCGATGATCCACACCGATTTTTTCACGAGCGCATCGGCGACGCTGATCAAATCCTTCGCTTTGGAGTCATTTGATTCGGACAGTTTGTTTTTCAACGCGGTCACGCGCTCGCGTTGCGCTTCGATGCCCGCGTCGTCGCTTTGATCGGCATGCAGGATGGCTTCGACAAGATCGTTGCCGAGTTCATTTTCCATGGCGCGGAGAATTTCACGCGCATATTCATTTTGTTTATCGAGCGTCAGCCGCATTCCCAAACCGAACTCGGCGTTATCCTCGAACAGCGAGTTCGACCACGCGGGACCGCGTCCGTTCGCATCCACAGACCACGGCGTGGTGGGGAGGTTGCCTCCATAGATCGAAGAACAGCCTGTGGCATTTGCAATAACCGCCCGGTCGCCGAATAACTGCGAGACCAACTTCACGTAGGGCGTCTCGCCGCATCCCGCGCAGGCGCCGCTGAACTCGAACAACGGGCGAAGCAATTGCGAATTCTTGATCGTCGATGGGTTGATCAGCTTTCGGTCCAAATCGGGAATCCGCATGAAGAAATCCCAGTTCTTCGCTTCCGCTTCGCGCAGAGGCGGCTGGGGCTCCATGTTGATGGCGCGGCGCCCCACTTGCGATTTATCCTTCACGGGGCAAGCCTCCACGCACAACGTGCAACCCGTGCAATCCTCCGGCGCCACTTGCACGGTGTAAGCGTATCCCGCAGAAAACTCCTTGAATTTCGACGGCATGTGTTTGAACGATTCGGGCGCGTCTGCCAAAGCCACCTCGCTATACACTTTATGACGGATCACCGCGTGCGGGCACACGATCACGCACTTACCGCACTGGATGCACAACTTCTCGTCCCACACGGGAATTTCCAGCGCGATGTTGCGCTTCTCCCATTGCGATGTCGCCAGCGGATACGTCCCGTCGTTCGGAAGCGCGGAGACGGGAATCTCATCGCCCTCGAATTGGATCATCCGCCCCAGCACATCCTTCACAAATTCGGGCGCTTCCTTCGGGACGGGGGACCGCCTCGCCGCCTCCGACGTGATCGCCGCCGGAACGTTCACCTCGTACAGATTCTCCAGCGTTCGATCCACCGCCTCGAAGTTTTTCTTGACGACAGCCTCGCCGCGCTTGCCGTACGTTTTCTCGATGGCGCGTTTGATCTCGGCAATCGCCTGCTCGCGCGGAAGCACGCCGCTGATGGCGAAGAACGCCGTCTGCATGATGGTGTTGACGCGCTGTCCCATGCCCGCCTTTTCCGCCACGCCATACCCGTTGATCACATGAAACTTGAGTTTCTTCGCGATGATATCCTTTTGCGCCTCGCTCGGCAGATAATCCCAAACCTCATCGGGACCGTACAAACTGTTGAGCAGGAAGACCGCGCCTTCTTTGGCGTACTTCAGCATATCGAACCGTTCGAGGAAGTTGAACTGGTGGCACGCCACGAAGTTTGCCTGATTGGCTTCGATGAGATACGGCGCCTGAATCGGCTTGGGACCAAACCGCAAATGCGAGGTGGTCATCTGACCCGATTTTTTCGAGTCGTACACGAAGTAACCCTGCGCGTAATTCGCGGTCTCTTCGCCGATGATCTTGATGGAGTTCTTGTTCGCTCCCACCGTGCCATCCGAACCCAACCCAAAGAACACACAGCGGATGGTCTGATCGTCTTCGATGGAATAATTCTTATCGTGGGTCAGGCTTGTGTTGCTGACATCATCGTTGATGCCGACGGTGAAATGATTCTTCGGCTCAGGCTTGGATAATTCATCCAGCGTGGCTTTGACCATCGCTGGCGTAAACTCTTTCGAGGAAAGTCCATAGCGCCCGCCGATTACCCTGACCTGCGACCCTTCGACTTCGCTCAGGGCAAGCCTTTGACTTTCGACCAAAGCATTGACAATATCCAAATACAACGGCTCGCCCAACGCGCCGGGTTCCTTCGTTCGATCCAGCACGGCGATCTGCTTCACCGATTGCGGCAACGCTTTGATGAAATGTTCCATCGAAAACGGACGATACAATCTCACGCGCAAAACGCCGACCTTTTCGCCTCTTTCCACAAGATGCTTCACCGTCGCTTCGGCGGTTTCGCCGCCCGAACCCATGAGAATGACAACGCGTTCCGCTTCAGGGTGGCCGGCGTAATCGAAGAGATGATAGCGCCGCCCGGTCACTTGCGCGAACTTGTCCATCATCTCCTGCGCGATGGCGGGCGTCGCCGCATAAAACGGATTCACAGTCTCGCGCGCCTGAAAGTAGACATCGGGATTCTGCGCGGTGCCGCGCAGGATGGGTCGCGCGGGGGTGAGGGCGCGCGCCCGATGAGCGCGAATCAATTCCCCGTCGAGAAGGAGGCGGAGTTCGTCATCCGTCAGACAAAAGATTTTAGCGACTTCGTGCGAGGTGCGGAATCCGTCGAAGAAATGGAGGAACGGCACGCGCGTTTTGAGCGTGGACATTTGGGCGATGGCGGTAAAGTCGTGCGCCTCTTGCACAGAGCCGCTTGCGAGCATCGCCCAACCCGTCTGACGCACAGCCATCACATCTTGATGATCGCCGAAGATCGAAAGTCCCTGCGCGGCGATGGAACGCGCCGCCACATGGAAGACCGCGCTGGTGAGTTCACCCGCGATCTTGTACATGTTGGGGATCATCAGCAAAAGCCCCTGCGAGGCGGTGAAGGTGGTAGTGAGCGCGCCCGTTTGCAACGCGCCGTGGACCGCGCCCGCCGCGCCGCCTTCGGATTGCATCTCGATCACGAGAGGGATCGTGCCCCACAAATTCGGTTTGCCCTTTGCCGACCACTCGTCGGCGAATTCGCCCATGGCGGAGGAGGGTGTGATGGGGTAGATGGCGATGACTTCGCTCAAACGATGCGCGACCGATGCTGTGGCTTCGTTGCCGTCGACCATGATGATGGGATTATCCATGCTGGCTCCTTGAAATTTTCTCTGGCGCAAGTGTAGCCCCCGGCGATGCGAATCGTTAGTTATGAATGACTTAAATCCCCCGCATGTTGTCACGTATTGGATGATAATTGACGGAATTCGGGAGACGACGAATGAATTTGTGTGTTATATCTTTCACGCCGAGGAAACATGCCCGCCTTCAAGTAACTCTTCTTTAGTAGGCGGCTAAAAAAATCCGTAAGTTGGTTTCTGTGATTGAAACTTTACGTCTCTTCAGCCACACTACTTGTTCTCGTTCTTGAGAATCTTCTCAATTTCACCCACAATCATCGGCAAGTCTTCCAGAATGGTTTTCCAGACGACTTCCATGTTGATGCCAAAGTATTGATGGACGAGTTTGTTGCGCATTCCCCGAATATCGCGCCACGGGAGAGATGGATGTTTTGACCTGATCTCATCAGGGACGTTCGTTGCGGCTTCCCCGATGACTTCCACAGCCCGAATGACAGCATACACGGTCTTGTTATCTTTGGAAAACGCATCGTAGTCCATGCCCTTGACGAATCCAATGGCTAGCTGTGCGTTTTCCAGCATATCCCGTAAATAATCTATATACTCCCGACTCATACCGGCATAGCCTCTTTCAGGATACTTTTCCCGATGGCGGGCTTGAGGGAGTCCTTCATCACCAAATCCACTTTGATGCCGAGCAAATCTGAGAGTTGGTTTTCGAGATGTACAAACATCAGCAGGCTTGGGGCTTTTGTGAAGGTCACTAGAATGTCAAGATCACTATCTTTTCGTTCTTCATGGCGGATGTGCGAGCCAAAGATTTCCAACGCGGCGACGTTGTATTGCTCCATAAGGCGAGGGCGTTGCTCACGGAGAATTTGAATGAATCCTTGCAGGCGTGAACTCATTGCCATATTTCATATTATACAACAGTGTTTTCTGTGAGTTGCCAGATCCGTCGGACTCCCAAGGGCAATCGCATTTGGATTTTTTGTCCGCTAATCCTCACGAATTCACGCTAATCTTTCTCGGAAAAATTCGCGCAGATTGGCGAAGATTAGCGGATTCGAAGGCAAAACACCGTGTTTTGAGCCTCGAGATTTTCTAATGCGATTACCCTATCGGAATCCCAAGCGACGAAAGATCAATTTCCGTGTTTTACCGGTCAAATCGAGGAGATTTTCATGCCCGCCTTCAAACAACTCTTTTGGAAACATTGGTATCAATATCTCACGCGGCGCGTTGGCAATGCGCCGGTCACGTTTTTGAATTATGGCTTCTGGCCCCCCGAAGGCGAGACCGTCAAACTCCAGCCTGAGGATGAGATCAACCGCGCGGCGATCCAGCTCTATCATCACGTTGCCAGCGGCGATGACCTCAAAGATAAAAATGTGCTTGAAGTCAGTTGCGGACATGGCGGCGGCGCGTCGTTCGTCAAGCGTTATCACAAGCCCAAATCCTATACCGCCATTGACCAGAATCAAAATGCCATCGCATACAACCGCAAGACGCATGGCGCCCTCGGCATAGACTTCTGCACCGGCGATGCGCAGTCGCTCGACTTCCCTGAGAATCATTTCGACGCGGTCCTCAACGTGGAGGCTTCGCATTGTTATCCGCGGCAGGAGGCGTTCTTCCATTCTGTGCATCGCGTGCTTCGGCGCGGCGGAAAATTTCTCTATGCCGATTTCCGCACGGTGGCAGATGAGCCGAAGGTCGAGCGCGACATCCGCGCGGCGGGGTTCAACGTCCACTCGAAGACCGACATCACCGCGCATGTGTTGAGCGCGCTCACCCGCAACAGCGAACGCTACCGCGCCCTCGCGCATCAATTCGCGCCGAAGATCTTGCATCCCTTCGTGGAAATGTTCGCGGCGGTGGAGGGGAGCAGTATCTACAACATGTTCGTCAATCGGGATTACATCTACTTCTCGTACCAACTCTCCAAAGCGGACTGACGCTTCATTCTCCGGTTTTACCTGCCTCGCCCGCGGAAACTTTTCCTCAGCCTTGACATCCTCCCGTTTCCGTTCAAGTATCTCCAGCAGTTCAACTGCTGGAGAAACACGGAGTCAACGATGCGTTTGAAAGAATCACAAGCCTTGACATCCTCCCGTTTCCGCAGATAATACACCCCAACAGGCGACCCCATTTTAAAGGCTGGGACAGAGGAAAGTACACCGGCAAAGGTTGTTAGAGAGGCGCGAGCAATGGCTGAAACCCGCGCTCAACCAAACCCGGTCGAAGTTCCCTCTCGAGCCGTTCGTGTGAACGTGCGACAAAATTAATTTTGTCGTACCGCGTAGCCAGAACCGTTTTCTCAACGTTACAAGAGATGCCGATGACTGTCGGCGCAAAGCGAATCGTTCTGATGAAGGATGGTTAACTTGGGTGGTACCGCGAGAATTCCCTCTCGTCCCATTTTGTGGACGGGAGGTTTTTGTTTGGCGAAGAGCAGAGAGCAGAGAATAGAGAATAGAGATTAGTTCCACTGAAAAGATTGCTATCCACTTATCTACTTATCTACTTATCTACTTTCTATTCTCTCCTCATCTTGATTTTGGAGGCAGTATGTTAGATCAATTGAACGAAATCGAAAAATCCGCGCTGGAGGCTTTGCAATCCATCACGGAGTCGACCGCGCTGGAGGCTTGGCGCGTGTCGCATCTTGGGCGCAGTTCCCCGCTGATGACGGTCTTTGCCGGGTTGGGGAAACTGTCGAAGGAGGAGCGACCAGTTGTAGGTCAGGGAGCGAACCGTGTGAAAGTGGCGTTAGAGTCCGCGCTGGAGGAGAGGTCGAAGATCGTGAAAGAAGCCGCGCTGGCGAAATCCCTCGAAGAAGACGCGTTGGATGTGACGTTGCCCGGACGAGGCGTGCATGTCGGCAGACTGCATCCGTCTACGCAACAGTTGCGAAAAGTGTTGAGCATTCTCGCGGACATGGGTTTTCAGGTGTACACGTCGCGCGAAGTGGAGACGGATGAATACAATTTTCAATTGCTGAACTTTCCGCCGAACCATCCCGCGCGCGATATGCAGGACACGTTTTTTGTCGAGGCGGAGGGACGCGGCGATAACCCGATCGTGTTGCGGACGCATACATCGCCGGGGCAGATTCATGCGATGCGTGAATACGCCGCGACGAATCCCGAGAACCCGCCGCCGATCCGAATCGCGTTGCCTGGGATGTGTTTTCGTTACGAGCAAATTACCGCGCGTTCCGAGATCCAATTCAATCAAGTGGAAGGACTCGTCGTTGGCGAGAACATCACCTTCGCCGACTTGAAAGGCACGCTCGCCGATTTTGCGCGGCGCATGTTCGGTCAACACGCGCGCGTGCGATTCCGCGCGTCGTATTTTCCGTTTACCGAACCCTCCGCCGAAGTGGATGTGGAATGTTTCGTCTGCGGCGGCAAGGGATGCGGCGTGTGCAAAAATTCAGGCTGGCTCGAAATTTTGGGTTGCGGCATGGTGCATCCCGTCGTGTTGCAAAACGGAGGCTATGACCCGTCGCGTTATTCGGGTTTCGCGTGGGGCATGGGACCTGAACGTCAGTTGATGTTGAGATACAAGATTGACGACATCCGTTATTTCTGGGGAAACGATTTGCGTTTCCTTGAACAGTTCTAAAGAACAGAGAATTGGAGAATTAGAGAATTCTCTATTTCTCTAATTCTCTTTTGTGCAAAGGATAAATTTATGAAAGTACCTATTTCTTGGCTGAAAGATTATATTGACTTAGAGGGCTTGTCTGTTGAAGATATTGCCCGCAAGTTGACGTTGGCTGGTCTCGAAGTGGATGAGATCAAGTATGCGGGCTTGCCAATGCCCGAATATAAAGACGGCGAAAAGCACGAGTTCAAGACCAGCGGCATTGCGTGGGATAAAGAAAAACTCGTGGTGGCGGAGATCCGCGAGGTGAAAGAGCATCCCAACGCGGACCGATTGACTCTGCTTGATCTATTCGACGGCAAGGAGAGTCAAACCGTGTTGACGGGCGCGCCGAATATCTTCCACCTGAAAGGGACGGGCAAACTCGACAAGCCGATCAAAGCCGCGTACGCGAAAGAGGGGACAACCCTCTACGACGGTCATGCGGAGGGCTTGCAGTTGATGACCCTCAAACGGACAAAGATCCGCGGCGTGGAATCGTATTCGATGGTTTGCTCCGAAAAAGAACTTGGAATCTCCGAAGAACACGAGGGCATCATCCTGCTCGACGACGATGCTCCTGTGGGAATGTCTCTCGCCGATTACATGGGCGACGCCGTGCTGGATATTTCCGTTGCGCCGAACATGGCGCGGAATGCGAACGTGATCGGTATCGCGAGGGAGTTGGCGGCGTTGACGGGGCGAGAAATGCGTAGACACGGAAACACGGAAACACGTAAACAGGTAAAGAACGCAGTACGCAATACGCAGTCCGTAACTGAACTCGTCGAAATCGAAGTCACCAGCCCTGAACTCAATCCGCGCTTTGTGGCGGGATTGATCCGCGATATTGAAATTAAGCCGAGTCCATATCACATTCAGCGGAGATTGAGGCTGGCGGGGATGCGTCCCATCAGCAACATCGTGGATGCGACCAACTACGCGATGCTTGACATCGGTCAACCGCTTCATGCGTTTGATTATGATGTGCTCGTTTCTCGCGTAGGACAAATTGCCAATTTGTCCAACCGTAAAATCAAGATCATCACCCGCGCCGCGAAGGATGGCGAGAAAATAAAAACCCTCGATGGAACGGAACGCGAACTCACATCCGCGAATGTTTTGGTGTGCGATGAAAAAGGTTCGCTAGCAATGGCAGGCGTGATGGGCGGCGAAGAATCGGAGGTCACCGAAAAGACGCGCGTAGTTTTGCTTGAAGGCGCGTCGTGGAATCCGATCGTCACTCGCAAAACGGCGCAACAGCACAATCTTCTCTCCGAAGCCTCGTTCCGTTTTTCGCGCGGAGTGCATCCCGCAATGGCGGAGCAAGGCGTGAAGCGCGGACTTGAACTCATGGCGGAATGGTCGGGCGGGCAGATCGCGCCTGATCTCGTGGATGTGTATCCGCTCAAGCCGAAGGACCCGACGATCACAGTCACGACGAAAGATGTGAAGCGTTTGCTCGGCATTGATCTCACCGCGAAACAAATTGCCGAACTCCTCGCGCGCCTCGAGTTTGAATGTAAAGTGGAAAAAGACTCTGTCAAAGCCAAAACGCCGCCGCATCGCCTCGACATCGGCGAAGGCGTTGTCGGTCTCGCGGATGTGTTGGAAGAGGTCGCGCGCGTCTATGGTTATGATCGCATCCCCGAAACGCGCATGTCCGATTCGCTCCCCCCGCAGATCGGCAATCCCAAACACGAGTGGGAGGAACATGCCCGCGATATTCTCACCAGCCTCGGCGTGCAGGAGGTCGTCAGTTATCGCATGACCTCGCCCGAACGCGAGAGTCGACTCATTGCGCACGATGAGTATGTCACGCTTGCGAATCCCATCGCGCCCGAGCGCCGCGTGATGCGCCGTAGTCTGCTCGCGTCGCTTTTGGAAAATGTCGAAAAGAACGCGCGCGCCGAATCGATTTCGATGTTCGAGATCGGTTCTGTATTCGAGCCGAACAAAAATAATTTACCTAACGAACCGCGTAAACTTGCAATCGCAATGACTGGATTACGGACTCGGTCCGCGTGGGATGTGAAGGATTCCGCTTCGTTCGATTTCTACGACATGAAAGGACGCCTCGAACTCCTGTTGAGCGGACTCCGCCTGAGCGGCATTTCCTACACCCCAACAGACGCTTCGCTATCGCTCAGCGTGACATATTTGCACCCAGGCAAATCTGCCGACGTGAAAGTGAACGGACAAATTGTCGGCGTGTTCGGTGAACTGCATCCGCTGGTGAAAGAGAAATATGATTTCGAAGATTCACCGGTCATCGTGGCTGAGTTTGATTTGGACGCTTTGCAAAGCGCGGCGCCTTCGTATGGAATCACGCCGGTTTCCGAATTCCCGCCTGTGCTTGAGGATATCGCCATCATCGTGGATGAATCGGTGGCGGCGGAACGCGTCGAAGGGCTGATCAGGCAGACCGGCGGAAAGACCGTCACCCGCGTCCGCTTGTTCGATGTCTACCGCGATGAAAAGATCGGCGCGGGGAAGAAGTCGCTGGCGTACAGTCTCACGTATCAATCCGAGAAGACGATGACCGATGCCGAGGCGGCGGCGATCCGCACGAAGATCGTGAAGCGGCTGGAGCATGAGGTCGGCGCGAAGTTACGCAGTTAATATTTGTTCATCCAGCAGTTCAACTGCTGGATGAACATAGGAACTTGATTTGCTTGGCAAATCGTGCTGGATGAACAAAAGAGTTACGCAGTTAGCGTTGAATGTTGTATACTTGAAAAAATTCAATTCAACGGAGAAAAAATGAACAACAAAAATACCGGTATGATCGCAACCATTGCAACCGCTGTGATTTGCGGGTGTTGCGCGTTATTCGCCTGCATTATGGGCATCGGCACGATTACGGGTAACGGAAGTTTCCAGTTAGGCGGTTCTTCCGGGCAAACGCCGCCCGCTTATGGATACGGCATGCTGTGCTTTTCGCTGATCGCCATCCTTATTCCAGTGGCGGTGGGTTTCTTCACGCTGCGGAAAAAGGCGGATGCGATAGACGCGACTCCGCCAACCACAGAATAGCAAAAACGGCGACCAGTTCTGGTCGCCGTTTTTTTTTCAGGACTTACGCAGTTGGCGGGCAATTGTACTGCCGCCGCAGTGCAACTACAGCGCAACAGGTTCAACTGCGTAAGTCCTATTTTTGTGAGTTGTTCCTACTGCACAACGATGGTCAACGTCATTGGGCAAAAGTAGTGGTTGTCGACAACCAATGACCAGCGAGTTGTGTATGAGCCGCTGTTTTTTGGCGTTTCCATTTCCACCGGCAGGTACACTTGCTTTCCCGAGTCCACGCCTTTAGGGATGCTGTACGATTCCACTTTGTGGAGTTTGTCGCCGCCGGTGTACACATAATCCATATTCACCCGGTACCAGTCGTTTCTGCCGATGTTTTTCACCAGCCAGGTGGCGGTGAAATCCTGCCGCGCCACGAGGATCGTGCCCTTGATCGGGTCGACCTCGCGCACCTCGCAGCCATATTCAGATTTGCTCGTTCCGCTGGTGATGTTGGTTAAAGTGGCGGTGCCAGAGGGACCAAGCCCGGGCAGGATGAAAATAAACGTGTTCGTCGGTGTAGGCGATGCTGTTTCAGTCGCGCCGGGCGTGTGAGTAAACGTCGCTGTGGCGGTTGATGTGGGCAAAGCCGCCGCAGTCTGTGAGGATGCGACGTTTGCCGTCTGCGCGATGAACGTGTTGATCGCGCCGGGGTCGGTCGTTGGAACAGGCTGTTGACCCGCCGCGGTTGGCAGGCAAGCCATTACCCATACCAATGCCGCCAGCCAGATCAACGCGTTCTTTTTCAGCATCATGGAAGCCGCTCTACATTTATTCCACAACGATCGCGATGTACGGGTAGCACATATTGCCTTCCACCACCCAGGTCATCACATGTTTGCCTTTTTCCGCCGGGGCGACGGCGTCGATGATGATCGTTACCGATTTGCCCGGTTTGAGGTCCACGCCGAATTCGCGGAAAGTGTCGTTGGGGTCTTTCATCAGTTTTGTGCCGCTGAAGTATTTAATATCGTGCTTGGCGGGGATGGTCTTTGTGCCGGTGTTGACGATGGTCCATTTAATATCGAACTCATTGCCTTTCTTGAACACAGTCAAGTCGCGCGGTTTGTTGCTTACGGGGGTGCATTCATACGGTTGAGGGGGAGCGCTTCCACCGCCGCCTCCGCCTCCGCCTACTACAAGCGTTGGGGTCGGCGGGACGAGCACGAACGGTGTCGCCGAAGGGACGAACGGAGTCTCAGTCGGGGGAGCAGAATCGGTCTGGGTGGGAAGCGTGGTGTTCGTCGCGATAGGTTGGGCGGCTTGGGTTTGCGTTCCCGCCGCAGAGATGGTCAATGCGACCACGGTGGCAATCTGGTTTGCCGTATCTTGCGGGTTTGGCGTTGCCGCCTGCGGGAAACAGGCAGTGACCGCCATGATCGCAAGCGCGGCTGAGAGCAGAAATCGTAATTTAGTTTGGTGCATAGTATCTCCTTCGGTTGGTTATTTCTGATTCGGTGCGGACGAACCGTCGCCGATGCCAAGCGGCTGCCATTTCTTATCGTCTTTGAGGCGGTGTTGGATTCCGTGACGGTCGTGGATCTGATCGAAGTCTTCCGGCTTGATGAACATCTGCTCGCCGTCGAGCAGACCCAATACACCGGCTTGACCGGGTTCCATGCGCTTCTCGCCTTTGAACTTTGCCGCGTCGCTCGGCACATAATCCGTCGGCTCTTCGTAGGTGGTGATGTAGCCTTCGTAATTGCGCAAGATGATCTTGTGGTCAGACATGCTGATCAGGTAATTCGGCATGACGGGAATTTTTCCGCCGCCGCCCGGCGCGTCCACGATGTATTGCGGGACGGCGTAGCCGCTGGTGTGGCCGCGCAAGCCTTCCATGATCTCGATTCCTTTCGCGACGGGCGTGCGGAAGTGCCCCGCGCCTTCGACCAGATCGCACTGATAGAGGTAATACGGCCGCACGCGGATGCGGACGAGGTCTTGCACAAGTTTGCGTTGGATGTGGACGTTGTCGTTCACGCCCGCGAGAAGCACAGATTGATTGCCCAGCGGGATGCCCGCCCTCGTTAAACGGTCGCAGGCTTCGGCGAGTTCCTTCGTAATTTCGTTCGAGTGATTGACGTGGATATTGATCCACAGCGGATGATATTTTGCGAGCATGTCGCACAATTCCTGCGTGACGCGCATGGGCATGAAGACCGGCACACGCGTGCCGAGGCGCACGATCTCGATGTGCGGAATCTCGCGCAGGCGGCTGAGAATTTCCTCAAGAATTTTTGGCGCGAGCACGAGCGGATCGCCGCCGGAGAGCAGAACGTCGCGCACTTGCGGCGTGCGTTTGAGATATTCGATCTGCATCTCGAATTCGTGCCGCGAGAAGGTTTGACCGGGGTCGCCGACGATGCGCGAGCGCGTGCAATAGCGGCAGTACGAAGCGCATTGCGTGGTCACCAGCATGAGGACCCGGTCGGGGTAGCGGTGGACCAGCCCGGGCACCGGCGAGTGGCGGTCTTCCGCCAGCGAATCTTCCATCATCGCGGTGAACGATTGCATTTCCTCCGAAAGCGGAATGACCTGTTTGCGGGTCGGGTCGTTGGGATCGTTCGGATCGATGAGTGAAATGAAGTAGGGTGTCACATCCACGCGGAACAAGCCTTGCGTTTGCAGGGCTTTACGTTCCGAGTCGGTAAGGGGTAAAACTTTTTCGATCTCTTCCACCGAGTTCATGCGGTGGCTGAGTTGCCAGCGCCAATCGTTCCACTTTTCATCGGGAACGTCGGCGTAGATCGGGGCGCGTTTGGAAACAAAAGGTTCAGACATGGGATTTTCCTCCGGGGGTTAGAGTTGGATACGACTCAAACAGACACGACAAACCAACAAGATGGAGGATCATGGTCGGGGCGGAAGAACCCGGCATTATGCACGCACGCTTTCATAGCGAATTGAATTGTACGGGGAAACAAAAATAGGGTCAATGTCACTTTTGGCGGGTTTGAAAGAATTCTATGCAATGGGCTACAATCACTGAACCTGTTGCGCCGTAGTTGCACTGCGGCGGCGGCAGTCCAACTGCCCGCCAACTGCGTAAGTTCTGTATGCAATGGGCTACAATCACAAAGACGCAAATGGAACTCCTTGCCCGTTTTGAGCGAACCGCCGCCTCACAGCCCGATAAACCCGCCATTATTTATTTTTCAAAACGGATGCGCGGATGGAAGCGGATTACCTACCGTTCGCTTTTTGACCAGACCCAACGATTCATTTCGGGACTTCAAGCCTGCTCGCTCACCCCGGGCGCTGTCGCGGTGGTGATGACTCCCCCCAGCGCGGAATTTTTTCCGTTCGCGTTGGCGTTGCTCAAGTTCGGCATCGTGCCGGTGGTCTTCGACCCGGCAATCGGATTGAAAAAAATCGGCGAGGTCATCGCCGAATCCAAGCCGGAGATATATTTCGGTACTTGGCTGACTCACACGTTGCGAATCTTGTCTGGCTGGGGGCGGGATTCTATCAAGCATAGTTTGACCGTCGAGAAAGTCAAAGGTCGAAGGTCAAAGATCGTCCCATCGCCCATCGTCCATGATCCATCGTCTGCGGTTGCCATTATCTATACCTCCGGTTCCACAGGGCTACCCAAGGGAGCGGTCTACACGTCCGCCAACTTTGCCGCTCAGTTGGAATTGCTTCAAAACACGTTTCGCATCTCGCCGGATGAGATTGACCTCGCCGCCTTCCCGCTCTACGCCCTGATTGATATTTTGCTCGGCGTCACCGCGGTCGTCCCGGATATTTCCTTCCCAGTCCCCGGCAAGACAGACCCGCAAAAGACTATCTCGGCGATTCAACGGTTCAACGTCACAAATATGTTCGCATCGCCTGTTGTGCTGGAGATTTTGGCAGACGAAGCCTACCATTCGCTGAATCATAAATTGCCTTCGCTCAAGCGCGTGATTACCGCCGGCGCGCCCGCGACGATTCACTTGCAAGAGAAGTTTCGCCTGCTTCTCGATGATCATACCGACCTCTTCGGCATCTACGGCGCGACGGAGACTTTGCCCATTACCAAGGTCGAAAGCCGCGAGGTATTTGCCTTGAAAGAAAAGACCGCGCACGGCGCGGGCATCTGCCTGGGGAAACCCATCGAAGGCGTGACCGTGCGGATCATTCCGATCACCGACGAGCCGATCGCAGAGTGGAGGGAGTCGCTTGAGGTGGAGTCAAATGCCGCTGGTGAGATCACAGTTCAAAGTCTGGCAACGACGCGGGCTTATCTTCATCGAGAAGAAGCGGATCGTTTATCCAAAATAAAATTCGGCGATGAGATCATCCACCGCATGGGCGACGTGGGATATTTCGACGAAGAAGGCCGCTTGTGGTATTGCGGGAGAAAATCTCACCGCGTGGTCACAAAAGATGGCGTGATGTTCACCGAGCAGATCGAAAATATCTTCAACGCGCATCCTCGTGTAAAGAGAACCGCGCTGGTTGAGGAAAACCGCAAGCCCGTTCTGTGGGTGGAATTGGAACGACGAGCGGGGTCAAACAAAGATAAAATCATCGGCGAGTTGAGAGAAATGGCAAAGAGTCACCGGCAGGCTTCGCAGATCGAAACATTTTTATTTATGAAACGATTCCCAACCGACGCGCGGCATAACTCCAAGATCATCCGCGAAGAATTGAAGGCGCTTGCGGAAAAGAGACTCTCGTGAAAGCGTTAGTCACCGGCGCGACTGGTTTTTTGGGCGGCTCGTTAGTCCGCCGCCTGCATGGCATGGGCTGGGATGTGACCGGGCTGGGACGCAACCCCAAAAAATTGAACGAATTGGAAGACGTGGGCGTCCATCCGTTTCGCGCCGACATCAGCAAGAAAGACCAATTGCTCGACGCGTTCAAAGGACAGGAGATCGTCTTCCATTGCGCGGCGTTCCCATCGCCCTGGGGAAATTACGAACGGTTCTATCAAGCCAACGTGATCGGCACGCGCTACGTGACGCGGGCGTGTTTGGAAAACAAAATCAAGAGACTCGTGTATGTGTCCACGCCGAGCATTTACTTCAATTACAACTCGCGGACGAACGTGAAGGAAAACGATCCACTGCCCGAACCCGTCAGCAACTATGCTCACACCAAACTTCTTGCGGAAGAAGAAATTGACAAAGGTTTTGCGGACGGGCTTGCCGTGGTCTCGATCCGCCCGCGCGCGTTGATCGGCGAAGGCGACACGGTCATCTTTCCGCGTTTGATTCCCCGCTTAAAATCTGGCAGGCTTCCCATCCTTGGCGACGGCGAAAACATCGTTGACCTCACCTACATCGAAAATGTGGTGGATGCGTTATTGCTGTGTTCAGAATCGCCTGCAAGCACGCTTGGCAAAAAATACAATATCACCAACGGCGAACCCGTGAAAATTTGGAGATTGATCGAGCGCATCTGCGATGAGTTGCATTATCCGCGCCCTCGCCGAAAGATTCCGTATCGCGCCGCTGATGCCGTTGCGGGAACGCTGGAATTCGTTTACTCGCTCGTCCCGTTCAGCCCCGAACCGCCGCTGACGAGGCTGTCTGTCAGCATGATGGCGAACAATTCCACGCTCGATATTTCCGCGGCGCGGAACGAACTCGGCTATCAACCCAAAGTTTCGATTGAAGAAGGCGTTGCGCGATTTTTGAAATGGTGGAAAGAGAGGAATCCAAAATGAAGATCGACATCCTTCACGCGGGGTATTGCACGGCTCCCGAGCATCTTGCCATTCGCGGCGGGCGCTGGCGTTCGATTCGATTTCCCGCGATGTTCGCCCTCTTTCGTCATCCAACATTCGGCGCGATGCTGTTCGACACCGGTTATTCCTTCCGTTTTTTCGATGAGACGATAAGATTCCCGCGCCGCATTTATCGCTGGATGACTCCAGTAACCCTTCGCGAAGAAGACTTGATCGCGAATCAACTTTCAACGTTCAACCTGCAACTCAAGGATATTTCACACGTCTTCATCTCCCACTTCCACGCGGATCATATCGCTTCACTCCCCGATTTGGCTTGGTCCCGCTTCGTCTACCTGCCTCACGCCTTTAGCCGACTCCGCCACTCGACGCCCTCCGAGGATCTCAAACACGCCTTCCTGCGCGGACTCGTACCCTCAGATTTTGACTCCCGCTCCCACGAAGTGGATGTGACCAACTCGATCCTTTTATCCGCAGAGTATGCGCCATTTAACACCGGCTACGACCTGCTCGGCGACGAATCGATCATCGGCGTGGAACTCCCCGGTCATGCGTATGGGCAAATGGGAATCTTCGCCCGCGATGACGATGGCAAACTTTTCTTTTTTGTTGCAGATGCGGCTTGGCTCAAACGGTCGGTGATTGAAAACCGCCCGCCGCACACGATCGCAAATTTCCTTTTCTCCGATCCCGAAGCCTATCGTCAGACCCTGGGCGATTTACATTCCCATTATCTGACTCACCCCAATACGATCATCGTCCCATCCCATTGCGAAGTGACGATCCGCTCGCTTGAAAATAAACCAGCGCGTTGATTGTGTCCATGCGAGCCGAACTCTTCACCCGTGAGAATCTCCACGCGCTTCAATTCCCACCAACGGAAGATGGGGACTATGCCCGCCGTTACCTTATCCCATTGATGACGGATGGCTTGCAAAAATATATCCGCAATGTATACAACACCCAGTTCATGGCGGTTCAAGTCGGCGAGACGATCATACCTGTGACAGTCACCGATTTTCACCCGCAGAACACTTATACCGTTTCGCCGTACAGCCATTACGTCTCCTATGGCGGGCTGGAAGAGGTGAAGCATTTGGAGAATCCGCCTGTTGAGTTTTTGATAAAACTTGTGATGTACCCCGTTGCCCGGTATTTTCGGTTCGCGGAATTGGATAGGGTGGTCTTTGTAAATAATTACCTGCTCTCCACGAACTTGTATCCGCCGGTAAGCGGCGACCAGCTGTCCGCGTTGAGCGAAGCGTTGCTGGAGCGCTTCCCAGACCGGGCGATCGTGTTCCGCTCTGTTGACCAGAAAAAGAATCCTCACGTCCTCGACGCGCTGAAAAACCTTGGCTACGACTTGGTACTCAGTCGTCAAGTCTGGTACATGGACCCTCTTGCTTCGTTGAAGACTCGTCAATGCAAGGAAGATGCGCGCGTGTTGAAAAAGGCAGGTTATGAAGTTGTAGACGGCGGGGATTTATCCGATGATGAATTGCATCGCGCGGCGTATTTGTACGAATTGTTGTACCTGAAAAAATATTCCTACTTCAATCCGCAATTCACGTTTGAATTTTTGAAACTCGCGCGAGACCAGAAGACCCTTTTTCTGTATGGGTTGAAAAAGAATGGACGGCTGGATGGCATTATGGGTTTCTTCGTCCGCAATGGCGCGATGACCCAGCCCTTGTTTGGGTACGACACATCCCTCCCGCAGGAGGAAGGCTTGTATCGCTTGCTCACGTTGCTTACGTTGCAAGAAGGCGTGAAGCGCGGATTACTCGTCCATGCCAGCGGCGGGGTGGGCAAATTCAAAAAAACGCGCGGCGGCGAATCGGTGACCGAGTACAATGCGGTGTATACCAAGCATTTGCCGAAGAGACGGCAATCGCCGTGGAAGTTGATCGGCTGGCTCTCGAAATTTGCGATCCCATATTTCAAGAAAATGGATTTTTAGATGGCGGATAATGGACAGCGGACGATAGACCATGCGATGATCCGCCGTCTGCTGTTCAACGTCCAGCGTCATATTGCTGAATGGACCTCTTGCGAAAGTCATTTTCGCCACACCGTTCGTGCCGCGAGTGGCGCCCTGCGCCACGAGACGGCAGAGAACGCAGAGAAAAAAGAGAATTTCTCAGGGGTCTCTGTGGCTGAGCAAGAGATATTTATGCATGAGGTCTAATAATTTATTTAGGAGAGTGCGCATACATGCAAGTCAATATCCCTTTAAAAATCATCGGTCTTGGAAGATATTTGCCGAAACGCGTTGTTCCCAGTTCGGAATTGGAGGCGCTGTGCGGAGTCCCTACCGGCTGGGTGGAGCGGCGTAACGGCGTCCGCGAGCGTCGCTGGGTAACGGATGAGACCTCGTCGTTCATGTCGGCGCAGGCGGCGCGGGAGGCGTTGGACGAGGCGCGTCTCAAGCCGAATCAACTTGACCTCATCATCAACGCCTCCGGCACGGGCGAGCAGGCGATTCCCGACACGGGCGCGTTGATCCAGCGTCAGTTGGGGCTGGGCGACTCAGGCATCCCTGCGATGACCGTGCATACGACTTGTTTGAGTTTTATCGCGGGTATGGATGTGGCGTCCAATTTCATTCACAGCGGGCGATACAAAAATATTTTGATCTGCAGCGCGGATGTGGCGTCGTGTGGGATCAACCCCAAAGAGCCGGAGTCCGCTTCGTTGGTTGGGGATGCGGCGGCGGCAGTGGTGGTCACGCGAGCAGGCGCGGGCGACGCATCCATGATTCATCACGCGCATTTCAAAACATATGGCGACGGCGCGTATCTCACCGCCATCATGGGCGGCGGCTCGCGTCTTCATCCGCGCTTCCCAAATCACAAACCCGAGGACGACCTGTTCCACATGGACGGTCCCGCTGTGTTGCGAATGGTGCGCAGTGTCGGTCATGAGTTTCTTGAAGAACTCTACCCGGGTCTGTCGAAAAGCATGATGGATGTGGATGTCGTCGTGCCGCATCAGGCAAGCAAAGTGGGATTGATGATGTTGGAACGTTTTGGCTGGAAGGAAAATAAAATCATCCGCACCATCGAGACGCTTGGCAATTGCGTGGCGGCGTCCATCCCGGTCACGTTGTATCAGGGAGCGCGCGATGGGCGCATTCAACGCGGCGGCAAGATTCTATTGGTAGGCACCGGCGCGGGGTTGTCTCTGGGTGGGATGGTGTTGACGTTCTAATTAACCGCGAAGCGCGCGAAGATCGCAAAGATTTTTTAATGGCTTCTTCGAGTTCTCAGCAGAAGGATCATGGCAAACATTCTCCTCACAGGCGGGCGCGCGCCCGTGACGCTCGATCTTGCGCGCGCTTTCCATCGCGCGGGACACAGCGTCTTCATGGCGGAATCGTTGCGCGGGCATTTGAGTCAGCCGTCGAATGCGATCAAGCAAAACTTTGTAGTGCCCGCTCCACGTCAGGAGACCGAAGCGTTTTTATCGTCGTTGAAGCGGATCATCGAAGAGAATCAAATCGAGTTGTTGATTCCCACCTGTGAGGAAGTCTTCCATATTGCAAAGGGATTGAAGACTCTGCCGTGCCGCGTCTTTGCCGAACCGCTTGATCGGCTCGATATTTTTCACAACAAATGGAACTTTGCGAATAGCGCGAGAGAATGCGGATTGCCCGCGCCCGATACGGTGTTGATCGAAGACGAGAGAACGTTGCTAGACGCATTCGCGCGTTGGAAGGGACTGGTGTTGAAGCCGGTCTATTCGCGCTTCGCCTCGCGGACGTTGATCCTGCCCGCGCTTCGTGAGGCTTTATCCATGCTGACATTTGATCGGACGTGGATCGCCCAACAGTTTGTTGCGGGACGGCAGTTTTGCAGTTATTCGGTCTCTCAGCATGGGCGCATCGTTGCGCATGTGGTTTACCCGGCGATCTTCACGGCAGGGCAAGGCGCGACGATCTCGTTTCAAGCAGTAGAGCATGAAAAGATTTTCCATTGGGTGCATACGTTTGCGAGTCACTTCAATGTGACGGGACAGATGGCGTTCGACTTCATCGAATCGCCCGATGGGGAAGCGTATGTGCTGGAATGCAACCCGCGCGCGACGAGTGGTGTCCATTTGCTGGCATCGAATCCGCGCTTTGTCGAATCGTTTTTCGATCCGCGCATAGAGTGCGTCAGGCCGACGTCAAACTCTCCGCGCATGTTGGGTACGGCGATGCTGGTCTATGGCTTGCCTGATGCGCTCAAAAAGAGAAACCTCGGCGCGTGGCTGAGGACTTTTTCGCAAAGCCGCGATGTGATCTGGGATCTTCGCGATCCGCTACCGTTCTTCTTGCAGTGGCGGAGCATCCTCGCGTATCTGGCTTTGGGGATGAAGCACAACATTTCCGCGCTGGAGGCATCCACCTTTGACATTGAATGGAACGGGGAATAACGATGAAGATGTGAACGGACGGTAAGATTCCCTCGTTGTCTGCTTTCAATGAATTGGACTACAATGACCAACGAGGAAATATGCAGAACAACTCAAGCGAACCTGAAATCATCCATAACCCAGCCGAAAAGCGATTCGAAACGTGGATTGATGGAAAGCTCTCCAAACTCGATTATCTGGAAGATGGAAACACGATTGTGATGACGCACGTCGGCGTGCATCCCGAACTCCGCGGGCATGGCGTGGCTGGCAAGTTGACCGAAGTCGCGCTGGAGTATGCGAGAGGGAAATCTCTACGCGTGATCCCCATGTGTTCGTACGTTGTAACCTACATTCGGCGGAATCCTCAATTTGCCGAGTTGACGAAACAACGTTCAGGAAATTGACCAGCCTGCTAAAGCAAAACACGTCCTCACGGACGTGTTTTTTTGTGGCGGGGAGGGCGGGATTCGAACCCGCGACTGGTTTAACCCAGCACTCACTTAGCAGGCGAGCCCATTCAGCCACTCTGGCACCTCCCCGGTTTGATTGACGATTTACGATTGCAGATTGACGATTACCAATCAATCGTAAATCCAAAATCGTCAATCGTAAATCGAGCGGAGGGAGTGGGATTCGAACCCACGTTGGTGTGACCCAAACATGTTTTCAAGACATGCGCCTTCAGCCGCTCGGCCATCCCTCCACAAAGCCTCACCAGTTGAGGCGGACGAAATTTTACCATAAGAGCGCCCGCGAGGCTTATTCCTTGAGGCATGGCGAGGAGTGACTATTTTGGCGTGTAAAGTCCTGCCGTTCATGCCGCGACCATAACGGCACTTTCTCTCCGTGGCATTGGCGTGCTCGGTGACAAAGAGGGAGCCGTACAAATCGAATTTGGTTGCGCGCCTTGCAAAATTGAACACTGAAAAATGTAACCTTTGAGGACGCCATCTCAAACGCTGTGGGTTATAATCAGGCAAAGGAGTTTGACCATGAAATCATTTTTTTCTCCTTCCAGGCGAAACCGAGGGCAAGGATTGGTTGAATATGCCGTCATCATTGCCCTTGTCGCGATCGTAGTGATTGTTGCAGCCAGCGCGTTAGGTCCTCGGATCGGCAACACCTTTTCATCGATTAATAACTCGCTCGGTGGCGGTGGCATTCTGAGCGGGGGCGGCGATGATGGCGGAGGAGGCAGTCAGGCAACTTGCGATGCCGCCGCCGCCGCGCACGGTAATTGGCACGCCACCTGGGATGGAAACCCCGGCGCCAACATGGCGGATCACGATGCTCTGCAAGCCGCTATGGATGCCGCTTGCTAGACGTACGTCGTCGTAATAACTATATTTCTGGTAATTCGTTCGAACAGAGCATAATTACCGCATTGACCTGCGGCGATTATGCTTTTGTGTTCCCCCGCCATCTTGGTATAATCCCAACCCTATGAAATACCATATCTGGACCGAGGGATGCCAAATGAACGTCGCCGATTCACAGCGCGTCGGCTCGTCGTTGGAGCATCTCGGTTATCAATTTACAGAAACCATCGAAGAAGCGGACGTGATCGTCCTCAACACCTGTGTCGTGCGTCAATCGGCGGAGGACAAAGCGATCGGACGCCTCACCAGCCTGCTCCCGTTGAAGCGACAGAATCCCAACCTCGTCATCAACCTCATGGGGTGTATGGTCGGCGTGCGCGGCGCGGACAAACTGCGCGAGAAACTTCCGTATGTGGATGTCTTCTCGCCTCCCTCCGACCCGGGACCGCTCGTTTCTTATTTGAGTCAAGGCGAAATCCGTTCGCTGGAAGATTCTGAAACCACGCGCCGTTTCTTGATGATGGACGATGAACTCATCCTCCCTCAGCACGAGCGCGGACAACTCATCAGCGCGCATGTGCCGATCGTGTATGGCTGTTCGCATGCCTGCGCGTTTTGCATCATCCCGTTCCGACGCGGCATCGAGCGCAGTCGTCCTGTCGGCGATATTGTCGCGGAGATTCGCTCGCTCGCCGCGCAAGGCGTGAAGGAAGTGACCTTGCTCGGTCAGATTGTTGACCGTTACGGCAAAGACGTTCCCGACGGACCCAACCTCGCGCAACTGCTTCGCATCGTTCATGATGTCGAAGGCGTCGAGCGCATCCGTTTTCTCACATCGCATCCCAACTACTTCACCGAAGAGTTGATGGACACCATCGCCGAGCTTCCGAAGGTGATGCCGCACATCGAAGTGCCGATCCAGGCGGGCGACGATGAAGTGCTGGCGAACATGAAGCGCGGATACACTCAACAAGAGTACCGCGGTCTCATTGAAAAGATCCGCAACAAGATTCCCGACTGCTCCATCGCAACGGACATCATAGTCGGATTCCCCGGCGAGACCGAGGAGCAATTCATGGAAACGCATCGCGTCCTCTCCGACCTGCGGCTTGACGTGGCTCATCTGGCGCGTTATTCCCCCCGCGAAGGGACCGTCGCAACGCGCCGCATGGAAGATAACGTGCCCGAAGAAGAAAAACTGCGCCGCCTGCATCTGCTCGACGATTTGCAGGAACAGATCGTTGGCGAGATCAACAAGAAATATCTCGGTCAAACCGTGGACGTGTTATTCGAAGAGAAGGTGAAGGATCGCTGGCGGGGACGAACTCCCACGAACAAACTTGTCTTCGTCGAGTCGGATGATGCTTTGAAAGGCAAGATTCTCCCAGTCACCGTCACATGGACGGGACCGTGGTCCATGCAGGCGAATCTTGTTGGGGTGCGCTCGCAAAAAATCGAATTGATCACTGTGTAGAGCGAGATGCCATCTCGCTCTACTTTTTATGTATGAACCACATCCGCCCGATTGCTCTTTGCGTGTTCAAAAACAACAACCGCATCCTCGTCTTTGAAGGGCATGACGCGATTAAGAACGAAACGTATTATCGTCCGCTGGGCGGGGGGATTGAGTTCGGCGAAAGCGGGGAGGTGGCTGTCCGCCGCGAGATCATGGAGGAATTGCACAGCGAGATCGAAGGGTTGAAGCATCTCGGCTTTCTTGAAAATATTTTTGTCAATAACGGAAACACGGGTCACGAGATCGTAATGGTCTATGATGGGGCGTTGGCAAAGGCTGAGTTGTATGAGCAGGCTGAAATGGAAGTGATCGAAGCGAACGGGGAGCGAATCCGCGTGGTGTGGAAGAGTCTGCATGAGTTCGGGGAGGGCAAGTCCATCTTGTATCCCGATGGTTTGTTGGAGATGTTGAAGTAGTCATAACGGGGAATATGTCTTTTGGCATAGGGCAGATCATGCCTTCGAGACTGGGGCAATGAGGCGGGTGAGCGTATCATCGCACTAACAAAAGGAGTTGCCATGTCTCAACAATCAATGATCGATGTAAAAAATGTGACCGCCGCCTACGGCGCGTTGACCGCCCTCAACGGGGTGAGTTTGAACGTGCAAAAAGGCGAGATCTTCGGCTTGCTCGGACCGAACGGCGCGGGCAAGACCACGTTGCTCGCCAGCGTGGAAGGCTTGCATAAACCCAAACAGGGAGAAGTGCATGTCGGCGGGATCAGTGTGCAGGCGAACCCTGCCGCGACGAAACGTCAATTGGGAATCCAATTGCAAAAAACCGCGTTGCTCGACGACCTGACCGTCGCCGAATTGGTGGAAGTGTACGCCGCGTTGTATGAGGTGTATCTCACCTCGAAAGAAATTGACGCGCTTCTCGCCCGCTTCGATCTCGTTGAAAAACGAAACACGCTGGCGCGCCGCCTCTCGGGCGGGCAACAACAACGACTCGCGCTGGCGGTTGCGATTGCGAACGATCCGCAGATCGTGTTGCTCGACGAGCCGACCTCCGCGCTGGACCCTCATGCGCGTCGCGCCGTGTGGGACATCGTCCGTCAGTTGCACGATGAAGGACGCACAATTGTGTTGACCACTCATGCAATGGAAGAGGCGGAAGCGTTGTGCGGACGAATCGCCATCATTGATCGCGGTCAGATCGTGGCGTGCGATACGCCCAGCGCCTTGATCGCGAACCTCAAACTAAATTCGATGTTGAAAGCGACGGTGGAATTGCCGCTGGATCAAGTCCGCGCACTGCCTGAGGTGAGCGCGGCGCGGTACACGGGTCAACACTTGGAAGTGGAAACTGCCCGCCCCGAAGTGACGATGACCGCCCTGCATGAACTTGCGTTGCGTTCAGGTCGCTCCATCCGCGACGTGATGGTGCGCCAGCCCAACCTTGAGGATGTGTTCCTCAAGTTGACGGGACGCGTACTTGCCGAGTCGAATTAATAGACCTCTTGCGAAAGTCATTTTTGCCACAGAGAACACAGAGATAAAGAGCATTTCTCAACGGTCTCTGTGAACTCTGTGGCTGAGCTAGAGACACTCATACAAGAGTTCAAATGTTGTTTATTCTTGAAAGGAAAATACTGATGAAACGTTTTCTCATCCTTACCAAAGCCATGACCCTCATGCACTTGCGAAACGGGTATGTGCTTTTCTGGAACTTCGCATTCCCTATTTTGCTTATGGTCATCTACGGTGCGGTCATGAGTCAGTTCATGGACTATATGACCCCAGGCGTGATCGTCTTGAACGCCTTGAGTTTCGGTCTGGTCAGTAGTTCAACCATGATGTTGGAGATGCGCGAAAAAGGCGTGCTTCGACGTCTGCAAGCCACGCCGTTGCCCGCCGTGGAAATGATCGGCTCATATCTGTTGGTGAATATTGTGATCGGCGTCCTGCAAAGCACACTTATCATCATTGCGGGCGTCCTGCTCTATAAAGTGCCTTTGAGCGCGACGGGATTGCTGTTAGCGTATCCGATGATCCTGATCGGCTTGCTGGCATTCATGGCGCTGGGTGGCATCATCAGCGGCGTATCGGCAAAATCAGGGAGCGCCACCGCAATTGGCATGACCATTTACTTCCTGCTGATGTTCATCAGTGACATGATCTTCCCGCTGGATATGTTGCCCGCTTGGTTGCAAAACGTCGTGCCGTACCTGCCTGCCTATCCCGTCGCGCAATTGGTCCGTTCGGCAATGCTGGAAGCGACGCTCGACCCGAAATGGCTCTCTCAATTGTTGCTCCTCGCTGTGTACGGAATCGCCGCCACATTCGTCGCCGCCAAGTTGTTCCGCTGGGAACCGAAAGCGTAATTAATTCCCCTCATCCCCAACCCTTCCCCCATTGGGGGAAGGGAGTCTAGTCCCCTCTCCCATTGGGAGAGGGTTAGGGTGAGGGAGCGCTTTCCACTTTCTCTCATCCAGAGTACACTTTCCGCATGAACGAATCCCAACCATCCCATCTCGCCGATAGCGACCTCCCGATATCTGCCGAGAATCTTCACCTTTACGGTAGGTTTTGGGATGTGTTGTCTGTATTGATCTTCGGTTTCGCCGCTGTGGCGGTTCTCGCTTCACATGCAGGCGACTTAACCTGGCGCGAGTGGGCAGTGGCGGGATTGTCCGTTGCTCAAGGAGCGCTTTACTTATTCTGCATCCGAGGCGGCGGCTGGCCCATTTCACAGAAAAACCTCACCATCTATTTTGTGGGCGGAGTTTGTATGTGGGTGTTAGCCTGTTGGTTGAATCCGTTTGCCTGGTGGCTGGGCTTCACGTACTTTGGTCAGATGTTCGGTTTACTGCCGCTGAGGGGAGTCGTTTTTGGAACGGCTGTTGTCACATTCTTTATTCTATTAATCATTTCCGATTGGAATATCACGCAAATTCCCTTTGGCGCCGCCTTTGGTTTTTCGTTCATGTGGATTGGCGGCATGGCGGTCTTTCTATTTATTTATGGCATCATCCGCACCAGCAGTCAGCGGGCGGATTTGATCACGAAGCTCGAGTCAGCCCAAAAGGAGTTGGAAGCGGCTCGTCAACGCGATGCCGAATTGGCGACCTTGCGCGAACGGGAACGTCTCGCGCGCGATCTGCACGACAGCCTCGGTCATTCGTTGGTGGCGTTGTCGGTTCAACTCGAAGCGATCCAACGTTTGTATAAAGTGGATGCCGATAAAGCCTCCGCGCAAGTGGATGAGCTCAAAGACCTCACCCGCGCCAGCATGGATGAACTGCGGCGTTCGCTCGCGGGTCTGCGTGCGCCAGGGCTTGGTGAAAGAAAATTGAGTGAAGCGTTGCAAACCTTGAGCGTGGATGTTGCTCAGCGCGCGCATCTTGCCGTCACGTGTCACATTCACGACGATGCGAATCAACTTTCGCCCGTTCATGCCGAAACGCTCTGGCGTGTCGCGCAAGAGGCGCTGACGAATATCGAACGTCACGCCGCCGCGCGGAATGTGGATTTAAATCTCGACATCGAGTCGCAACATGTAACGCTCACGATCACAGACGATGGATGTGGTTTCCCTGCGGATGCCGAGAACAAGCCCGGACATTATGGATTACGCGGGATGCGCGAACGCGTGGAGGGACTCGGCGGCGCGTTGACTCTCTCGGGTAACAGTGGCGGTTCACGCGTCGACGTGAGACTGCCTCTGCTCTAATGGCTTTATCTACACTGACAAATTGGATGTATCCTTTTTAACATCATCTACCCAGACCCTGCTCATTGGGCACAAACCATGATCTTCAACCAATTAACCTTCGTGCTCTTTGTGTCCTTCGTGGTTAATTTTTAACTCTTATGTCAACCACCATCAACC
Source organism: Candidatus Defluviilinea gracilis (assembly GCF_057138825.1). NCBI lineage: Bacteria > Bacillati > Chloroflexota > Anaerolineae > Anaerolineales > Candidatus Villigracilaceae > Candidatus Defluviilinea > Candidatus Defluviilinea gracilis. The sequence continues at coordinate 72,345 of NZ_DBNHEF010000067.1, read as the reverse complement.
TCCTCCTCGTCGAAGACCAGACTCTGATGCGTCAGGGGTTGAAAACGATTCTCGATCTGGAACCCGGCTTACACGTCGTGGGTGAAGCGGGGGATGGTGAACGCGGTATGCAACTCGCGCTGGAACTGCGTCCTGATGTGATCCTCATGGATGTGCAGATGCCCGTCCTCAACGGCGTCGAAGCGACGGCGAAATTGTGCCGCGAGTGGGCGCAGGCGAAGGTCATCATCCTCACCACGTTCGACCGCGACGATTATGTCTATCAAGGCGTGCGCGCGGGCGCGATGGGATATTTGCTGAAAGATACGCCTGCCAATAAATTGATCGAAACGATTCGGCGCGTGCACGAGGGTGAAGTCTTCATCCAGCCTGAGATCGCCTCGCGCGCCTTGCGTGACATGATGCGTCCAACATCGTCCACGATCGAATCGCTTTCCGAGCGCGAACGGGAAGTGTTAGTGTTGTTGGCGCAAGGCGCGTCGAACAAAGACATGGCGGAAAAATTGTTCATCACCGAAGGGACGGTGAAAAACCACGTCTCCAACATTCTCGCCAAACTGCAAGCCGAGAACCGCACTCAGGCGGCGGATATTGCGAGGAAACAGGGATTGGTGTAAAAAGGATTCACGTACCTTGAAACAATGGATGGGGGTTAAGATAAACGAATCAGGCAAAGGAGGAGCGCCATGACTTCCACCGAGAGAAAAACAAATACGCGCAATTTCCCTGTCTTGCAGAGAATTCTGGTGAGGCTGGGCTGGCTGGCGGTAGTGATGACATCCATTGTGTACAGCGTCAATGGATCGTATCAACAACTGTCGGTTGAACAATTGGATATTGAGAAGTGGGTATATGTCTATCTCAATTTCGGTTCGTTCGTGGTCGGCGTGATCGCGGCGGCGATCATTTTCTGGCGCAAGCCAATGGATCGACTCGCCGTGATCGTATCCCTCATGCTCGTTACGTGGACCAGCACCAGTACCGGGTTCGATCTCTGGTCATCCATGAACCTGACCGGCGATGAATTGATCAACTGGTTCATCGCTTATTTTCTTAGCACGGGTTATACGCTGTTATTGTCCATCCTGTTGCTCTATGTGTTGTTGACCTTCCCCAATGGACAATGGACGCCCGGCTGGACGCGCTGGTTTTTCACGCTCAGCCTGCTTGGGATGTTGGTACTGCCCGTTTACCTGTGCGTGATGATCTTCCTCGCTTCAGGATTATCGGATGCGATACGGATCTTCCTCCTCGATACCCTGCCCGCGCTGTTCCGCCTGGGGGTATTGGGATTGGGCGTATTGGCGCAGGTCTACCGCTTATTCGTGACGAAAGACCCGCTTCAACGCCAGCAATTGAAGTGGATCGCCCTCTCGCTGGTCGGCATGACCTTTTTCTACATCCTGTATTGGTTGAAGTATCAGATTTTCGGATACGTCGCCGGCTCCATCGTTGACCTGACCCTGTTCTTCCTGACGCTTTTCTTCACCTACGGTTTTATCGTCACCTTTGCGATCTCCGCGCTTCGTTATCACATCTGGGATATAGACATTGTCATCAATCGCACATTGGTCTATAGCGCTCACACCGCCATTATGGGATCGTTGGGCATCACCGGCGCCATTTTGTTCGAACTGTACGCAAAGCAATACCTGAGCGCCGAGTCGCCTTTCTTCGGGTTGTTAGCGATCTTCCCTGTGGCGCTTCTGTTCGTTCCTTTGCGCGACGGCTTGCAAAATTTTGTGGACCGTCGTTTCAAGCCTGAGGAGATCGATTTCAGCGGCACCATCGTGGAGTTCGCCCCGGAGGCGCAGTTGATGTTGTCTTCCACTGACATTTTGAAGATCCTCGCCCGGCAGGTGAAAGAACAATTGGACTTGACCGGGGTCGACATTTTCCTCAAACACGAAAGCGGAACCTTGTTCCTGACCGAGCCGCTACCCCAGGAGGGAGAGTTGCCATCGATCACTCTTGTGGAGAAAGATCGCCTCTTGCTTGACAGGGGAGAGGTTGTCATTCCCGCGGACGCGTCTCATTACTCGTTATACCTGCCGCTCACCCTGAAACGCGCCTCCAAGCCTGAGTTCCTCGGCGTGATGGCGTTCGGTAAACGCGAGAACGGAGTTGGGTATTCCTCGTCCGTGATTCGGAGCCTGCAAAAATTCGGCGCGGAGGCTGGCAAAGTGCTGTACGTCGCCAAACTGCGCGAAAGCACGGGCCGCAACATCATGGAACGCCTTGCCTCTATCGAGAGAGGTCTGGCGAGCTTGAAGACGAACCCGACGTAGATTGTTTGTAGATTACCTCTTTTATAGGTCAAAAAGTTTTACCGCTTGTGAAAGCGGACGTTAGAGAACGTCCGCTACACAAATAATAATTTCGCGTAGGGTGCGCTCTCTAGCGCGCCTTAGCAAGAGGTTTTATAAAAAGAGACTCGCCCAAAAGCGAGTCTCTTTTACGAAGTACGCAATACGCAGTAGGAACTACTTCACCAAATTCCTCAACACCGTATGGAGAATACCCCCGTTGCGATAATAATTCACCTCTACATCAGTGTTCAGCAGAGCGGTGACTTGGAATTCGACCACTGATCCATCGGCTTTGGTTGCCTTCGCCGTCAACACTGCTTTCGGTGAGATGTTGTTCAAGCCTGCGATGTCGAATACTTCATCGCCTTTCAAGCCAAGCGACTCAGCAGTCTGCCCATCCATGAACTTCAACGGCAGTACGCCCATGCCGACCAAATTCGAGCGATGGATGCGTTCGAACGATTCGGCGATGACCGCTTTCACGCCTTGCAGCATCGGACCTTTCGCCGCCCAGTCGCGGCTGGAGCCGGAGCCGTATTCTTTCCCGGCAAGGATGATGCTTGGCACGCCTTCGCTCTGGTATTTCATCGCCGCATCGAAAATGGACATGACCTCACCCGAGGTGTGATGCTTCGTCCAGTTGCCTTCCTTTGGCGCAACCAAAAGATTCTTGAGGCGGATATTCGCAAACGTGCCGCGCGCCATCACGAGATCGTTGCCGCGCCGCGAGCCATACGAGTTGAAGTATTGCGGAGCCACATCGCGTTCCTGTAAATATTTCCCGGCGGGCGAATCGACCGCGATGTTACCGGCAGGGGAGATGTGATCGGTGGTGATCGAGTCGCCGAACATGCCCAGCACTCGCGCGCCTTTGATATCTTTCACCTCGCTGGCGTCGAGAGCCAAGGTTTGGAAATACGGCGGATGATGAATGTACGTGGAGTTCTCGTCCCACTCATACAGATCGCCGCCGGTCACTTTGATATCCTTCCACATGTCCGAGCCGCTGAACACATCGGAATATTTGTCCCTGAACATTTCCGCGCGCACGCTCGACGACGCGACATCGTTGATCTCTTTTTGCGAGGGCCACAGATCTTTGAGATACACCGGCGCGCCATCGGAGCCTGTGCCAAGCGGTTCTTTATCGAGGTCAATGTCAACTGTCCCTGCCAAAGCGTATGCGACGACAAGCGGCGGACTGGCTAGGAAGTTTGCCTTCACCAGCGAGTGGATTCTCCCCTCGAAGTTTCGATTCCCAGAAAGCACCGCCGCCGCTACAAGATCGGACCCTGTGACTGCCTTCGCCACCTCGGCCGGTAACGGACCTGAATTGCCGATGCAGGTGGTGCATCCGTAAGCGATGACGTTGAACCCGAGTTTGGCGAGCGGATCGAGCAGGTCGGCTTGCTTCAAATATTCGGTCACCACGCGAGAACCGGGCGCGAGCGAGGTCTTCACATACGGCTTGACGTTGAGTCCCTTTTCGACGGCTTTCTTTGCGAGCAATCCTGCCGCCACTAACACAGACGGGTTGCTTGTGTTCGTGCAAGACGTGATCGCCGCGATGACCACCGCGCCATGCTTCATCTTCATCGAGCCGCCGTTCGTTCCGTAGGTGGCTTCGGCGTTCAGGGCTTCGGGCTTCAATTCGAATCCGCGCTCTTTGACCGGCGCGCTCAAGATTTTACTGAACGTCTCTTTCAACTCGACCATCGGGATGCGATCCTGGGGACGTTTGGGTCCAGCCAGCGATGGCACAACAGCCCCAAGGTCCAGTTCGAGCGTGTCGGTGAATTCGGGTTCATGCATGGACGCATCATGGAAGAGTCCTTGCGCGCGCGCGTAGGCTTCCGTCAACGCGATGGTTTCTTCGGAGCGGCCCGTCAGCCGCATGTAGCGAAGAGTCTCTTTGTCCACCGGGAAATAGCCGATGGTCGCGCCGTATTCGGGAGCCATGTTGCCGATGGTCGCGCGGTCGGGGAGCGACATGGTTTCAAGCCCGGGTCCGTAGAACTCGACGAATTTATCCACCACGCCTTTTTTGCGGAGCATCTGTGTGACGGTGAGGACGAGGTCGGTGGCGGTGACGCCTTCTTTGAGTTTGCCGTGCAGTTTGAAGCCGATCACATCCGGCAGGAGCATGTCCATCGGTTGACCAAGCATCACGGCTTCGGCTTCGATGCCGCCCACGCCCCAGCCGACCACGCCGAGTCCGTTGATCATCGTGGTGTGCGAATCGGTTCCAACTAATGTATCGGGGAATACGACGATTTCTTTGCCGTCTTTCTTTGTCATCACCATATCAGCCAGATATTCCAAATTGACTTGATGGACAATACCGGTCATCGGCGGCACCACACGGAAGTTTTGGAAGGCATGTTGTCCCCACTTGAGGAATTCATAGCGTTCTTTGTTGCGCAAAAATTCCATTTCGGTGTTGCGTTGCAATGCTTCCGGGGTGGCGAAGAAATCCACTTGAATGGAATGGTCAATGACGAGATCGACCGGCACAAGCGGATTGATCTTCTTCGGGTCGCCACCGAGACGCGCCACCGCCGCGCGCATGGCGGCAAGATCAACAATGGCTGGCACGCCGGTGAAATCCTGCATGATCACGCGGGCAGGCAGGAAGGGGATGCCGGGGCGGCTTCCCCCCTTTAGGGGGGACGGGAGGGGGGTCCATGCGGCGATATTTTTCACGTCTTGCTGGGTAATTTCCTTGTCGTTGCATTGACGCAGAGCCGCTTCCAACATAATGCGGATCGAAAACGGAAGCCGCTTGAGTTGGGTCAGACCCGCTTTTTCCAATGCGTCGAGGCGATAGTAGGTGTATTCCTTATTCCCCACTTTCAAAACATCGCGCGCTTTAAAGTAATCGTTCATAATGTTCTCCTTTGGTGGTCTGTATTTCCGGAGCGCCGACTTAAGTCGGCGTTACCGGTTCCACACAAACTTGCGAAGAACACAAAGGTGCGCCTTTGCCATCCTTGCTATGGTTTAGATTATAACTTCAAATCCTTTTCCAATTGCTTCACAAGTTTTGCTTTTTCGTTTTCTTCGATAAAAGACGCTTTTGCCGCCGCCACGATGCGCTGCTTCAAAGTTTTTTGCGGCATTTTCAAGTCTTCGCAGGCGGCGTAATATTCATGGCTCAAGGTGATGCGCGAAATGCTGGGGTCGTCGGTGTTGATGGTGACGTTCAAGCCCGCCTCGAGCATTTGCATGAGCGGATGTGTTTCGAGCGATTCGAAAACGCCCGACTGATAATTGCTGGTGATGCACACTTCGAATGCCGTCTGTCGTTCGCGCGCCAACGCCACAATGGAGTCATCTTCCATCACGCGCACGCCGTGACCGATCCGTTCCGCGCCGATCTCTTCGATGGCTTCGCGCACGTTGTAAGCGGGTCCCCATTCGCCCGCGTGGATGGTCACATGCAGACCGGCCTGCTTCGCCTCTTTGAATATCCCGTAAAACGGTTGCGAAGGAAAGTCCGCTTCGTTGCCTGCCAGATCGAGCGCAATCAAGCCGTCTTTCACGTGGTCTGCCGCCAGCCAGGCAACCTGTTCGGCTAATTCCGCGCTTTCGTGCCGGTTGACAGAGGCGATCAGCCGCACAGTCACGCCGTGTGTTTCCCCCGCATCCTTTGCGCTGGACAAGACCCAATCGATCACATCATGGAGGGGGAAACGTTCCGCGCGACTCAACGCAACGGGCGTGAAGCGCAATTCCATGTACTTCACATTGTCCTTCGCCGCATCTTCGACGGCTTCGCGCGTAATGCGATGGATCACGTCGGGCGAGCGATAGAACAGCCGCAGGGTGTTGAATTTGCTGAGAAAATTCTGGAAGGTGAGTTTGTCTTCTTCTTGGATCTGCACCAACGTGCTTAGTCGCAACACGTCTGCCGGGATGGTGATGCCGTGTTGCGTTGCGACGTCGAGCATGGTGTCGAGACGCAGTGAGCCTTCGAGATGACGATGCAACTCCACCTTGGGCAATGCCCGAAACGTATTCAGCGAAGCGGTGACTCGTTCGACGGCGCTCATGCGTTAGTGTCTTCGACGTCTCTTCTTTCGGTTTTCATCCCTGTTTTCCTGTTGCATCTCCATTGCGGGAGCGTCCGACGCTTCCAGCGCGGCGATTTCAACCGGGCGGGGTTGATAAGCAAACACGCGCCCGATCACCAGCCCGCGAATATCTTCGATCAGTTGCGCGAACATTTCCGACGCGCGTCCTTTGTATTGTACCAGCGGGTCGCGTTGGGCGTAAGCCTCCATGCCGATCGAGACCCTCAAGGCTTCGATGCGCGTCAAATAATCCACCCACAGTTCAGTCGTAGCGCTGAGCAGTAATTGCCGATGGACTTCATTGAGCACGTACTTGCCGATGGATTCGATCAACGCCTCGCGATCAGACTCAGGGATGCCTGATACGGCTTCGTTCAGCCGCCCCTCCCCAAACGCCTGTTTGGCGGGGATGCCGAAATCGCCCAGTTTTTGCGCGTTCGCGGCGATACGAGTATATTCGCGTTCGCCCCATGCGGCGCGCAAGGCGGTCTCGGCTTCTTCGAGGTGCGTCAGCACATCTTCGGTGATCGTTTCGGCTTCCTGTCTTTCGAGTAATTGGGCGATGAGGAAGACATAATTGAAACGAGGGAACACTTGCTTCACCTGCCGGTGTTTCTGGTCGTAGCCGGTGCGCGATTCTTGCGACAGAGAAATTAGAAGTTTAAGCGTCGTTGTTTCGTTAATGGTGGAAGGCATCAAGGTGTCGATATCGCGCGCGATCTGGCTGTTCAGGCGTTCACGCCTGCGCTCGAGGGCGGCTTGCGCGGCATCGATGAGTTCGTCGGCGATGTTGTCCCAGTTGGAGACTTCGAACCGTTCGCCGAGCGATTCGCCCGTCCGTTTGGCGGCGGTATTGACAACCCGCGCCACAGTGTTGGCGATCAACTGCCCCTCCACCATTTTGCGGATCGTGTCTTTTGCGTCTGCCGGGTCCTCGCCCAGCGCGCGCATTTGTTCATTGTTGAGTCGCAATTGCATACCGACAAGGCTGTTGATCTCTTCGAGCATCTTTTGCGGGCGCAAACGGTCCGCGTCTTCGCGGTCTCGCAAGCCTTCGAAGTATGCGTCCAGGGTGTCTTCGCGGCTGGCAAGTTGCGATTGCAAAGACTGTTCCGCGTTGTCGATGAGGTGTTCGATGGCGCGTTGATGATGGACGTTCTCGGCTTCGATGGCGCGGGAGATTAAGTCTAAGGTCGAATGTCGAAGATCGTCGGTGGCGGACAACTCTCGAAGAAGCAGAGACAAGCCGAAACTGGGGAAGAGGCGGTCGCCGGTCATGAAGGCGGGTTGCACTTGTTCGAGCCAAGCCATCAACTTCCAGGGTCCCTCTTCGTCAGCCAATCCGATTTCGACGCGTTGCTTCACTTCGGTCTCGAGCAGGGTGGCGATATCGTCGCTCAGGTCTTCTTTTTCGAAGATGCGATCGCGTTGATGGTAGATCTGTTCGCGTTGTTTGTTGAGCACGTCGTCGTATTCGAGCAGGTGTTTGCGCACGTCGAAGTTCGCGCCTTCGATGCGGTGTTGCGATTGTTCGATCAGTTTGCTGACCATGCCCACTTCGAGGGGAAGCGATTCGTCCACGCGCAGGCGATCCATGATGGCGCTGGTTTGCGCGCCGCCCTGAATGCGCATGAGATCGTCTTGCAGCGAGAGATAGAAGCGCGAGGAGCCGGGGTCGCCCTGGCGCGCGGCGCGACCGCGCAACTGGTTGTCGATCCGCCGCGCGTCGTGGCGTTCGGTGCCGATCACGTGCAAGCCGCCGAGATTTTTCACGCGTTCCATGTCTTCGAAGTATTGCAGGAAATGTTTGACCTCGGCTTCGTAAATTCCAAAGATGGAAGGGTCGCTGTGTTGCAGGGCAACGCGGCGTTCTTCCAACGACATGTCGAAGGGGTTCTCGTAGCCCGCTTTGCGCAAGACGCGGTTGGCGGCTGAGATCACCTCTTCGGCGATCTCGCCGCCGAGTTTGATGTCCACGCCGCGCCCCGCCATGTTGGTGGCGATGGTCACGGCGCCGAACGCGCCCGCGCCGGCGATGACCTGCGACTCTTCGGTGTGTTTGCGCGCATTAAGCACCTGATGAGGAATGCCGCCCTGTAACACCGACTTCAGTCGGTTGCTATCCGACGAATCCAATCGCAACACATCAAGCAGGATGTTGATGTTCGACGGGTCCTCGGGGTTGATGTTCGTCACGCCGAGGGGCTGGATGAATTTCCGCAGGGCATCGGCTGTGATTTTTTCGATGGGATCGTTGAGGAATTGCAATTCAGGGATGGCGAACTCGCCTTGTTCGCGATTGTTCGCCTTCAACCACGCTTCGCGCGCCAGGGCGATCTGCATCAACCGTCGGACAGGTTCCGCTTTAAGCCGCGACGAAAGCCGCTCGGAAGATTCCACCGAGGTGGTGCCGACTAAGAGCGGGCGTCCGCGCGCGTGTTCGCGAATGGCTTCGAGAACGATGGCGCGAAGTTTTGCCTCGAGCGTTTTGTAGATGACATCGGGATAATCTTTGCGACGGAAGAAGAGCGGCTCTTCCTGGGTATCGTCGCGCTTCGAAAAGTAGGAATACGAATAGCCGCCGTCGTCCTTTGTTTTAATTTCGATGAGCGGCGCGTCTTTTCCGAAGGCTTGATATTCGAGGTTCGGCGGGATCGGCGCAACTTCCAATTCGTAAATCTTGCTGAACTCTTCGGCTTCGGTGAGCGCGGTGCCGGTCATGCCGCCGAGTTTCTTGTACATGCGGAAATAATTTTGCAGGGTAACTGTGGCATAGGTCACATTTTCAGGCTCGATCTTCAGGCCCTCTTTGGCTTCCACGGCTTGATGCAACCCGTCGCTCCAGCGCCGACCGGGCATTTGCCGCCCGGTGTTTTCGTCCACGATCACAACCTTGCCGCCCTGCACGAGATACTCCTTGTTGCGATGGAACAAAAATTGCGCGCGCATGGCTTGTTCGAGATAGCCAAGCAACCGCGCTTGCTCGGGAGAAATATCTTCGGGTCGGTCGGGATCGGTCAGTGTTTGCCCGAGCAGTTGCTCCACATGCGCCAGCCCCGATTCGGTCAACGGCGCGTTGCGGTCTTTCTCGTTGACCTCATAATCATCGGGCTTCAGTTGACGAACGACCTGCGCCATCTTCCCGTACCATTCCAGGTTTCCCGAAGCGGGACCGGAGATGATCAATGGCGTGCGCGCTTCGTCGATCAGCACATTGTCCACTTCATCGACAATGGCGAAATAATGTCCGCGCTGGACGCGGTCGCTCAGGCGCATGGTCATATTGTCGCGCAGGTAATCAAACCCAAATTCCGAGTTTGTGCCGTAGGTGATATCCGCTTCATACGCGAGGCGGCGCTCCACCAACTGTAATTGATGCTGGTCTTCATGCGTCGATTCGCGCTCCAGGTCGACGAGCAATGCTTTTTTCCCGTTTTCGGTTGCCGCCGCCATTTGCAACACGCCCACCGAAAGCCCAAGCATGGAATAGATCGGAGCCATCCAACGCGCATCGCGCCGCGCGAGGTAATCATTCACGGTGATGAGGTGAACGCCCTTGCCAAGCAGAGCGTTGAGATAGATCGGCAATGTGGCAACGAGCGTTTTCCCCTCGCCTGTGCGCATTTCAGCGATCGAGCCGCGATGCAGGGCAACCCCGCCGATCAATTGCACATCGTAGTGACGCAAACCGATGGTCCGCTTGGAGGCTTCGCGCACTGCCGCAAACGCCTCGGGTAGGATGTCTTCCAGCGCGTCTTGCCCAGCCTCGAACTGCTCCCGCTCCGTCAGCCCATCCGCCTCTCCGAGGCTTTGCGCGATCCGCTCTTTGAACTCGTCGGTTTTGGCGCGCAGGGCGTCGTCGCTCAACGCTTCGAATTGCGCTTCGAGCAAATTGATCTCGTTTGCGATTCCGCTATATTGTTCGATGGTCTTGCGATTGGGGTCGCCCCCAAATAGTTTTACGAAACTTTTCAGCATTAGGTTACCTTTACGGACGGGAATTATACTGCTTCCTGCGGCGGGTTATCGTAGCACGCGAGTATTAGCGAAATATAAAAAGACACGAGCGTTTTCGTGTCTCTCTACTGTGGGGTTTCAAGGGAATCGTTTTTCTTTGCTGGCGCGGGTCGCGTCAGCTGGGTCGATCGCCGCCGTTCCCGTGGCTGTTCCGCATGCTTATCCATGCGGCCGAACACCCCAGTTCCAAACAAATTTTTACGACTTGTTTCCTGAATTCGACGCGACGAGCGTTAAACAAGCGGGGCGGATAACCCGCTTCAGATACTTTCAGCCTTGCAAAAATTCGAGCGATCTCGGCGTCTCTGGTTTCGAGGCTCATTTACAGTTCCTCGAGTTGCAAACCAAGCGCTTTTCTCAATTTTGCGATCCCCCGGTTTTGAATCACCTTGATGTTGTTGACTTCTTTTCCAACGATATCCGCAGTTTCTTTCAGGCTGAAGTCTTCCAGGAACCGCAGGATGATGACGTGCCGCTGGTCGTCGGTGAGTTCCGAGTTCATGGCTGAGATCAACGCTTCCATCATAACGCGCTCTTCGATCTGGGTCTGGGTGGGGGTGAGTTGCCCTCTGTCGAGCCGGTCTACGGCAACTTCCAGCGGGGCGGTATGCTGGTTATCGCGCGACCGGTCCACCACGAGGTGATACGCGGTCTGATAAAGGTAGGAACGCAAGTTCGTGCGCGGACCTTTCCCCGCGGCGAATTGCTCGAGCAGTTGAGCGAAAACATCGCCGACGATATTGTCCGCTTGAATTGGGTCGTGACATAAACGGAGCGTGTATTTGTAAATGGCAGGGGCATATTGGTCGAAGATGGCGGTGAGCGCTTCTTCGTCCAATTTTTGGGCGGCTTTGAGCAGGGAAACAACGTCGTTCATGAGAACACATCCGCGGTTTCCCGGGTCTTCAGCGGAGAAACAAAAGATAACGACAGGTTAAATGGGATCATAAATCCGTTTCAAATCTTAATCCTATTATAAACCCGTACTCCTGTCTAGTGAACCACTTTACAAATTCCTCATAGTACTGATGGCGCCATGTATATTTCGGATGGGCGTTCCGCCCTGTCGTAAGAAACCTCGCAACTCCGAGTCTAATCAATGTCAGGCTTGATATAATCGCGCAAGGAGTTGCCCATGTTTTCATTTGAAGGACCCGATCGGCGCAAGGAAGAGGAACGCATCAAACAAGAAGGGCGTCTTCCGCCTGGTCAGGCGCTCACGTTCAAATTTCCTGTCTTGCATTACGGACCTGTGCCGCGCTTCAACGCCGCCACATGGGACTTCCATGTCTGGGGCGAAGTGGAAGAGGAAAAACGCTGGACGTGGGATGAGTTTAACAAATTGCCGCGCGCCAAAATTCAAATGGACATTCACTGCGTGACGCGCTGGAGTAAGTTCGATACCGTGTGGGAGGGCGTCTCGATCAAATCTCTGGTAGATCAGGGATTCATCAAGATCAAGCCGACCGCCACCCACCTCATGCAACACGCGGAATACGGGTTCACGGTCAACATCCCCTTGGAAGTCGCTTTGCAGGATAATTTTTTACTCGCCACCCACCTGAACAGCGAGCCGATCTCGCCCGATCATGGCTATCCCTTGCGCGGCGTGGTGGGTTTCCTCCCCGGACGGGAGGAGATGGAAACGCCGTATTTCTGGAAAGGCGCAAAATGGCTCCGCTCGCTGGAGTTCATGCCGCGCGATCGCCGCGGGTTTTGGGAACAGGCGGGTTACCACAATCGCGCAGATGTTTGGAAGGAAGAGCGGTTTGGGTGAAATGATAGGAGATGGCGCGGCAGTCCAATTGCCGCGCCATTCACAAAAAGATTGCGCGGCAGTTCAACTGCCGCGCAATCTTTTTATCTAGGGCGTGTTCCCAAAACTACCGGAACGTCCACAGATTTTCCATCGCGGAGAACAGTGAGGATGATCGTATCGCCGGGGGATTTGTTCGTGATGAGATAACTCAATAAATCGTCAAAAGTGATGACGGGGTTGCCGTCTAACGCGATGATGAGGTCGCCGCCGGCGTTCAAACCGGGGATGTTGGTCGGCGAATCGCCCGCGCGGATGCCAGCCTGGTCGGCAGGTCCGCCAGCCACCACGCCGACAACGTACGCGCCGGTGAATTGTGACAGCCCCAGCGCCTCCACCTCGTCCAAGCCCAAATCGCTGTTCGATGAAATCCCAAGGTAAGGATATTCAAATTTCCCATCGCGGATCAAGGCGGGCGCGACGCGCTTGACCAGATTGATCGAAATCGCAAAGGCAACCCCTGAATTCACGGCATTGCCGGTCACCTCGTTGACATTATCTGTGCGGATGGATTGATTCACGCCGATCACTTCGCCATTGAGGTTGAACAGCGGACCGCCCGAATTGCCGGGGTTGATCGCCGCGTCGGTTTGGATGATATCGGCGGTGCTGAAAAATCCGCCGTCGGGGGCGGCGTGCGCGGGTTGGGTGCGCCCAAGCCCGGAAATGATTCCCTGGGTCATCGTGCCGTTCAAGCCGAAGGGATTGCCAATGGCAACCACGGGCTGACCAACCAAAAGCGCGTCCGAATCGCCGATGGGGAGGGGATGGAGTTCCTCGCCGGGCGCGTTGACTTTGATGACAGCCACATCCGCATCCACATCGAAGCCGATGACGGTTCCGATGGCTTTATAGCCGGAGGAGAAGGCGATCTCGGCGGTGGAGACCCCGTCGATCACATGCTGGTTGGTGACGATGTGTCCTGCGCTATCGAACACAAAACCGGAGCCCATGCCTGTGGCGGTGCGAATGGCGACCACGCCGGGGATGACCTGTTGGTACAACGATGCCAGCGAGCCGTCCAAGGGGATGGGGTTGGAGGAGACCGGCACAAGCGTGGATGCGGCCGGCGCGGGCGAATCGGGCGCGGCTGGGGGAAGAGGCGAGAGACCCGGGAGTTGGCACGCCATAGCCGCGAGTGTCAGAATCAAAAATGCGAATAGAGGTCGTTTCATTTTGTCCCTTTCTATGTTGACGGGGATTGGAATCGGAAGGATGGTACTGCCCTGTGGTTAAGTCTAACTGAATGGAGGTTAACGAGAACGAAGGATGCGCAACGTTAGAATTTGATCTTTGAAATTTCTTCGAGTAATTCGCGTTGTTTGGGGTTCAGGTATTTGGGGATTTGAACTTTCAAGCGAACATACAGGTCGCCTTTGGCGGCATGATTTTTCAAATGAGGCATTCCCCGCCCAGCCAGGCGAAAGACCTGCTCAGGTTGCGTGCCGGCGGGAATGTTGAGTTTGATCTTGCCTTCGAACGTTTCCACATCGGCATCGCCGCCGAGCATGGCGGTGAACACGCTGGTTGTCGCTGTGGCGTGCAAGTCGTCCCCGCGGCGTTCGAAGCGTTTATCTTCCTGAACATCCACGATCAAGTACAAATCCATCCCGTTGGGACCTGCTCCCGCCACGCGGACTTTCGAGCCGGTGCGCACGCCCGCCGGGATGCGGACCTGTTTTTTTCTGCTATCCGAATCGATCAGGCGTGTTGCGCCTTTGTACGCCTCTTCAAGTGTGATCTCCAGTTCCTGTTGGTAACCCTGGGTTTGCGCGCGCGGCGATTGTCTTCCGCCCATCCCAAAAATGGTTTGGAAGAAATCGGAGAAGCCTCCGCCGCTCCCGCCGAACAGATCGTTGAGATCATCTACATTGACGCGCGTGCCGCCGTATTGACCCCAATTGAAATCACCCGGCGTTCCGCCGCCTCTCTGCCATTGCGAATAATCGGAGCCGAGCCTGTCGTACGTCGAACGTTTTTTAGAATCGCCCAACACTTCATACGCTTCATTGATCTCTTTGAAGCGTTCTTCGGCTTTTTTATCGTTCGGGTTGTAATCGGGGTGATGCTGTTTCGCCAGTTTGCGATACGCTTTGCGGATGTCGTCGTCGCTGGCTTTGCGCTCCACGCCGAGAATTTTGTAGTAGTCTTTGTAATCCATGGTTGTATTTTTACACCGCGCCGAATGTAAGTCAAGCATCCGTTCGGATGTTTAACAGAACTCTAATTCAGATTTGGACGATGGACGATAGATAGCGGACAATGGTTGATGGTCTATTGTCCATCGTCTATCGTCTATCGTCCGACTCTCGCCTCTTTCGCAGGGACGGCTGATTCAGCCTAGTCAAGTTTTTTCACCAGATAGAGTTCTCCCCGCTCAAACCCGCGACCGAGATAATATCCCCGCGTGCCAACCGCAGAGATGACCGCCATGCGTTTGTATCCGTTTGCGATTGCGATTCGTTCCGCCTCTTCGAGCAAGCGAGTCCCCAGCCCAACGTGTTGCGCCGCGCCATCCTTCTCCGCGCCGACGGGAAGAGACTGTCCATACACATGCACTTCACGGATCAATGCCGCGCCTTCCAAATCGTTGATCTCAGTTTGCGGAGAACTTTCTTTCGGCAAAGACAATCTCACAAATCCCGCGATCTTATCGTCAGGCGTAACATACGAGATGAAATGCTCCTCCGCCGCGCCTGCTGGATAGACGAGATCATCCAGTCTCAGCGACTCGACATCCACCGACTTGCTTTTCACCTCGCGGCATCTCACGCATTGACATTTCGTCCCGCGCCGTTTCAACTCATCCTGAACATCCTGCCGTAAACTAGTTCTGCGATTCCCTTCCACTACATTTGTAGATGGAATGTCTCGAATGACGCGGTTGACGCGGCAATAACGCGGGATGGTCGGTTTGATGTCCGCGATCAAGTCAATCAACTCTTGCGTGGTGTATGGCGTGAACTCGCCGCGTTGCCAGTATTCATACAACTCAGCGTTTGCAAGCAACTGATTCGGGTAGATTTTTATTTCATCGGGACAGAAATCGTTCCACAACTTCGCAAAATCTTCGCGGTCCGATTCGGGAGTCGCGCCGTGCAAGTTGGGCATCCAATGCAACACGATCTTGAATCCCGCCGCGCGGAGCAGGGCAGTGGCTTCACGCGTGCGCTGTACGTCGTGTCCGCGCTTGTTCATTTCAAGGATGCGGTCGTCGAAACTCTGCGCGCCCATCTGAACCTTCGTCACGCCGAGGTGACGCAGCCAGCGGATTTCATCGGGGTTGATCTCGTTCGGTCGCGTCTCGATGACCAGCCCCACGTTGCGGTGGTTTGCAGTTTCATTGATGGAATGGGAATTCTCTAATTCTCTAATCTCTAATCTCTGCTCCTCCATCGGATATTCGTCAGGAGCGACGGCATTCATCGCGTCAAAACATCGCTTGACGAACCACTCCTGATAATCCCGCTTATACGATGACCACGTGCCGCCGAGGATCAATAATTCAATTTTGTCGGTGGGATGTCCCAACGCCTGCAACTGTGTGATGCGCGACTTCACTTGCGCGTACGGATCGAATTGATGTTCCACCGCCCGCATCGCGCCGGGTTCATCAGGCAGATACGATTTCGGCATCCGCGCATCGGTGGGGCAGAAGATACATTTCGCGGGGCAGGGATACGGCTTCGTCAACACCGTCACCGTCGTCACGCCCGAAAGCGTGCGCATCGGCTTCATGCGGAGTCGTTCGAGCAGGCGCGTGTCCGCGTCCATTTCGCCGGACGCGACGAGTTCATTGTACAACGTCACCAGCATGGACTTGTTGAGATACCCGCTCCCATCCGCGAGGGGATGACTTCGCAGGGTCTTCGTCACATCGCTCCCGCGCTGAATCTCCTCCAGCACGAAACGCGCCAGTTCTCTCTTATCGGGGGTGAGCAAATGAGTTGCTCGCCATAATTCACGTCGTTCGATATTCATAATTATTTTTAGGGAGCACACACGTGTTTACCTGTTTACGTGTCTACTTGTTTACGTACCTACCGATCCACTTTCCTTCGCTCCATGGACGAAACATCCACGTGAAATTCGCTCTGCAGTTTCGAAAAATCCTTGTGCTTGAACATGTCGGTGTGAAGACCACACTCCACTTTGCCGCGTCCCTGCCAACGGCCCGCGCGTTCATCGTCATTCAAGCCGATCGCAACCGTGCATGGCGAGCATCCCACGCTCCGATACCCTTTTTCAAGTAATGGATGCGATGGAAGGCGATGTTCTTCCATATACTTTTTCACATCCGCCTTCGTCCAATTCAAGAGCGGATTAATTTTCAGCAGTCCATCTTCCTGTAATTCCAGAATCTTCGCCTGAGCGCGGATGGCGGTTTGGTCGCGGCGGATGCCGCTGATCCATGCCAGCATATCTTTGATGCCTCTTTGCATGGGTTGAACTTTGTGAATGAAGCAACACAAGTTTGGGTCCTCGAGCGGCAGGGTGCGGACCTGTCCTCGCACGAACACATCCCAGCGCGCGTCGCGATACAAGTCCAACACATTCAGTTTCCATTCGGAGGCGAGTTTTTCGCGGAAGGTCAACGTCTCCCAAAAGTGATAGCCCGTATCGAGAAAGTAAACCAGGATATCGCGCTTGGCTTGCGAGACCATATGCAACAGGGGAACCGATTGTGTTTGGAACGAAGAACTGAGCGCAACCTGGGGCCAGAACGCATCCACCGCCCAGTCGATGATCTCTTGCGGCGCGCGCGACTCAAACTCTTCAGAAAGTTTTTCGATCTCCAACGGCGTAAACATGGCGGCATTATACCCGCTTACAACCCGTTATAATCTTCGCATGGATTCAGCCACCGCCGCGCGCTTGATTCAACTCAACAAGGATTTTTACACTCGCTTCGGCGATTCGTTTTCCGCCACCCGCCATCGGATTCAACCCGGCGCGCGTCGAGTGCTTGAAACGCTGAAAGGGGACGAATCTATTTTGGATCTGGGATGCGGCAACGGAGAATTCGCCCGCGAACTGGCGAAGCGCGGACACCGCGGCGCGTATCTCGGCGCCGACTTCAGCCTGCCCCTCCTGCGTGAGGCGGAGTCTCAGCCTGAGGGATTCTCTGCCAGGTTCGTGGAAGTTGATCTTACGGAGTTATCAGTGAACAGTAATCAGTTAGCAGTGACTGATCACTGGTCACTGATCACTGCCTTTGCTGTTTTACATCATATCCCCTCGATCGAACTGCGGCTAAACATCCTCCGAACTGTTCGTCAACTTCTCAAGCCTGATGGATTGTTTATCCATTCCAACTGGCAGTTCCTCAACAGCGAAAAGCTGAAAGGGAGGATCAAGGCTTGGGAGGGCGTATCAGTTACCCAGTCCGAAGTGGATGCGGGCGATTATCTGCTCGACTGGCGGAGCGGGGGAGAGGGTCTGCGTTACGTCCATCACTTCAGCGAATCGGAGTTGGGAGAGTTGGCAGACGCGGCGGGCTTTCGGGTGGTGGAAACATTCTCATCCGATGGCGAAACGGGGAATTTGGGGTTGTATCAGGTGTGGAAGATTTCTGTGTAACGCAAGATTTATCTTGCGCGTGCTTGTTCCCCTTTGCCGCGTAAGCGCAAAGTGAACTTTGCGGCACAATGTAAGAATCTTCATCTTTGCCATATCTAACAAATGTTCTAATTTGACCGTCCCGCAGGTTTTTGGCATAAATTTGATTGCGGAGTGAAACCTGCGGGACGTTACCTACGGAGAATGCTATGGCGCTCGAAATTCTTGAACGGATCGAAACCAGCCTGGTCGAAAAGCGGCAAGCGGTGACGGAGTTCCTTGAAACGGCTTCGGATGCCGAGAGGGAGGTCTGCCTGTATGAGGACGATCATTGCGTGCAGGATCATTTGCATGTGATCGAATCAAGCCTCGAGAAGTTTGAAAACCACACGCTCGGGGTGTGCGAAATTTGTCATGGCTACGTGGAGCCGAGCCGACTCGCGATGGATTACACCGCGTCTATTTGCTTGGACCATTATTCCGAAGCCGAGATGCGGCGGCTGGAATCGGAGTTGGAGTTGTCGCAGATCGTCCAGCGCGCGTTGTTGCCCCAAAACGCGCCGGTCATCTCAGGCGTGGAAGTCGCCGCGTTCAGCCGTCCTGCCGATATCATCGGCGGCGATTATTTCGACTTTTTCCATTTCCGCGACGGCGCTCATGGGTTGGTGATCGCCGACGTGAGCGGGCACGGCGTTTCGGCAGGGATGCTGATGAGCAGTTTGCAAACCGCCCTGCGGACGATGGCTCCCGACACCGATTCGCCCGCCGAGATATTGGAACGCATCAATCGCTTTTACATCCACAACGTCAACTTCACTACGTTCGTCACGGTCTTTCTCGCGCGCTTCGATCCTGTCAGCCTTGAGTTGACGTACGTGAACGCCGGACATAATCCGCCGGCAGTTCATCGCGGCGGGAGCAATGAAATCCTTTGGTTGAAACCAACCGCGCCCGCGATCGGCTTGGCGGAATTTTTCCGTCCGCGCATTGAATCGGTGAAGCTTTCAAAAGGCGATTCGCTTCTGCTCTACACCGACGGCGTGACCGAAGTTGTGGACACGACTGGAAATGAGCAATTTGGCCATAGCCGCCTTGCCGACCTGCTTGCGCAACACGCGCATTTGGCTGCGCCTGATATTCTTCAAACTGTATATCGAGGAGCAAGCGCGTTTGGAAATCACAGATCGCTGGCAGACGATGTGACGATGGTGGCTTTGAAGGTTTCGAGTTAACATAAAGAACTCGGAGGTCTGGTAGACCTCCGAGTTCTTTATGTGATGATATGATTTGGGTTGGCAATGTACTGCCACCAGTTATGGCTGATCCCGTTTCGACGCCCCAGCGTTTTGGGGAAGTGACTCATCCACCACAGGTGGTGTTTGCGCGTGTCGCCGGAGCCCCAGTCGGCGGCGGTGACTTGACGAGTGATCCCCTTGAAGTTGGGGAAGTTGTAGAGCCAGTCATCGCATTCGCTGACGACAACCGAGGGGTTATTCCAATCGTAGTCGCTGGCGCTGTTCGGCGCGAAGTGAACGTTGCCCAGCGCGGCTTGTCCTTTATGAGTGCGGTCATAGCGGATGAAACGCTTCCAGTAATTTTCCTCCCCCTTGATATCTTCAAAAACCTTCTGCATGATGGATTCGGCGCGGTGACCCATATTCTCCAGCATTTCACCCACGCCGCGCTCGTAGGAAAACCCCATAATGACGAAGCGTCGTTTGGAGGCTTCGGTGTTCTGAAGCGGAGGCGCGTTGCACCAAAATGCGCCGGGTCCGCCCATGATGGATTCGTAAAAGCCCGCATCGGGAAAGTTGAAGATCCACACTTCGTCAATTTCATCGCGCGCCACGCGCTTCAAGATGTCAAATTGTTTGATGATGGCGTGATAATCCGCCTCTTGTGGCATGTAGGGCGGCATGGCGCCGCGCCGCACATCGAGGTAGGTTTCCGCGTCGTACACGTAGCCATCCACTTTGGCGGGGAAGGCGTCCACGTCGATGCGTTGGGTGATCTGGTAGCGGAGGAGTTCGCCGCTGGCTTGCAGGATATCAGACATAAATCCTACGGCGAGGTCTTCGACCTTATTCCAGCGCATTTGTTCCGACAATTTTTTGCCGGTCGCTTGATCTACCACCGGGTCGTAGACGATGACCAGGGTGCGGAGGATCGTCTGAATGGGCGGCTCGGTCGAGGAGTCTGAAGCAGGCATCGCTGGGGCGGGAGGCGATTTTCGTCGGAAGAGGGAAAAGGGACTCATGTCGGAAGTCTACGTTTGCAAAGAAGCGGTTTACAAATCTACAAATCTACTTATCTACTTATCTGCTGATCTACTTATCTACTTTCTTCTTGCCTCACGGCAAATTCGTTGCAAAATATACCTGGTTGCCGATCGAGAAGTACAACACGTAGTTCGGGCTGACCGCCATGGCGCCCACCGCGCCGGGTTGGAAGGGGTTGGCGTCTCCGGCGAAGCCGGTCAGTTGGTTTTGCAGTTCGATCGAGCGCGGTGTGAAGCGGAATACTTTTTGGTTTTCAGAATCCAGCAGGAGCATAATGACATTGGGAGGCGAGGTGAGGAGCATTTGCGTGAAGTGCGCTTGCGCGAAAATGTTGATATCTTGATGCGCGGGGTAGGAGTCAAGGAAGTTGATCGGGTCGATACATTTGGTTTGCGTTTCGGTGATGCGGCTAAACGTGCATGTGGAGAGGTGCCCATCGGCGTGGAGCAGGTACAGATCGTCTCCGCTCACTGCCAGGTCGATTGCCGAGTCTATGGTGTTGGGGATCTGGTTGCCGAAATAGAAATACGGCGTGTCGGTGAAGGTGCTATCTTTGCCGGCAAAAACCCACACCGAGCGCGAGGTGGCGTCGAGCACGTACAAATTTCCGTTATCGAGGGCGAACGAGGTGATGCGCCCCCAATTGGTGTTTGGCAGGGAGGGGAGTGGAATTGCCTGCGGCACTTGCCCGGGCGAGCAATACAATAGATTTCCGTTGGCGTCGATGCCAAGCACGGTCGCGTTGACGAGGTTGACCTTGGGCAGGGCAAGCACATCCACAAGCGTGCCCACTTGATAACCGGCGTACGTACCGGGTTCACACCTGAAAGTCAAATCTAATTCAAGGCTTCGTCCGGTGAATGTGGCGTGCAGAATCTTCCCGTTTTCAGCGTCGAGCATGTACAGGTCGCTTTCGCTTGCCGCCATGCGGCTGATCTGCGCGACGCCGGTCAACCCGTTCGTAAAGGCTGGGACGAATTCAAGTCGCTGGACGCCCATGATCGTATCCAGGTTGTTTTGCGCTTCGGCTTGCAACAAATTCGATTCATCGGTTTCACGGTAACTTTCGGCTTTGTCGATCGAGGCGGCGACATTTTCCCACGCCATGCGCTGGCGGATCGGGTCTGTTTCGCTGACGGCTTGCGCGCGCGCATTGAGCGCCTGCTTGTAATATTCGTCATATTGCACGCTTTGACCGAAGCGCAAATAGACGACCACCGCCATCGTGCCGACTAACAGCGGGACGATCAGCGCGATGAAGATTTGGATGTGCTGAGGCACGAACGACATTTGTTGTTGCGCCGCTTCTCCCGCAGGGACATCTGTATTCTCACCCCCGGGCAATAGCCGCGGGAGGAAGCGCGCGAAGAACGACTTCACGCCCTCGTTTGCCCGCCGCGCGATCTGAATTCCGCCGACCATCACTTTCGCTATTTGCCGCGTCGCTTCGGCGTGGGCATTGGCGTTGGTCTCCGCTTTGGAACGCTCGAACAACCCGCCGAATAACGGTGTTGGGGTTTGCTCGATGATCTCTTCTATTTCTTCCCGCTCATCGATTGCGTCAATGTTTTCTTCTTTGGCGATAGATTCGACAATCCCGGCTGGCTCAACGTTAACCGGCTCCGGCATGGGTTCGTCGGGTTTGCGCCGTGGAATGGAAGATGGAAATCCGCGCGGGACGTCGGATGCGACTGGCGGCGGGAGGGGTGGAAGGTCTTCCAGCGGTTGCGGAGGGATGGCATACGCCGAAGGTTGAAGCATGTGCGCGCCGAAGTCTGCTAGGCGGTCGAGTTCCTCTTCGGTAATGACCGGGCGTTCTTCCGCGAGAGGATGATCGTTGAGTTGAGAATCGACGCTTGAAGATTGGTTGTTTTTCGTCGACGGCGGTTCGTTGTGTAGATCTACTTGAAAACTTTGCGGCGATTCAATGAGGATATCATCAACGACCTCCTTCTTGCGCGCTTCCTCATTCTCCTGCAGTTCAAAAGGTTGGGGATGCGAATCCGTTTCAGGAGGCGAGGCAGATTCACTTGCGGAGGGAGACGGCATACCCACATCTGCGCGCAGGATGGTGATGACGCCCGTTCCCGTTTTCGGGTGAACGAGAGCCGCGTTCAAGTCGCCTTTGGCAAACGTTAACTTGCGGTATGCCGCATCCAGCGACGAGAGCGGGCGCTCGCCTAACAGGTCGTCTTCCCAGTCTCTTGGGAATTTTCCGCACAACACAAGCAGATCGTTGTGATGCAGATCGACTTGCGCAAGATACGCTTGAATATTCTGACTCGACCCCAAGCCTTTGCCCGAAAGCGACGGTTCGTAGATGTGACGCGATCGTCCCTCGCTGACGCATACCGCGCGCGCAGGTCCGTTAAGCAAAAGCGTGCATTTCTCCTCGCGCGCAACCGCAATGACCAGGACCGCGTTGGCGTATTTCCCCTGCCCGCTTGTGGCAAAGTTGCGCTCGAGCATCGCCGCGTTGAGACTCTCTGCGGCTTTGCGCATGGCGCTGGTTTGCGCGCCGGGCGATTGATAGAACGCCGTCGCCGCTTGATGATGGAGCGCGTCGATTTCTTCGATCGAATACTCCGCAGTGCCCGAAAATGCGAGGTAGAGGATCAGGCTGTCTTTTTCGCGCCCGCGCGCCACGCGCCTCGGCGGCGTAAAATCGCGCAAGCCCGGCAAGCTCGCAAAGTTTTGACCGTTATGTCTGTGAATCGGGAGGATGTTGAGGTCGAAAGTTGTCACGGCGTAAGAATGTTCGGAAGATGGCTATCATTATACTGGTAAAATTTGGACAAATGCTGAAGGCGGAAGGACGAAGGATGAATTTTAAGTTACACGCGGGCTTTTCTGAAATTGAATCACAAACATGGAACGCGCTTGTCGAACAGAGCATCGCCGACACCCCGTTCTCGCGTTACGAATATCTCAGCGAATGGTGGAAGACCCTCGGCGGCGGCGAGTGGAAGCAAGCCGAATTGATTCTCGTCTCCGCCACAGAAAACGATCAACTCATCGGCATCGCCCCGCTCTTCATCGCTGACTATGAAAATCAACGCGCGCTTCTCCTCATCGGAAGCATCGAAGTTTCCGATTATTTGGATTTGATCGTGCGCAAAGGGGATCTGCCGCGCTTCCTTTCCGGCCTGCTGGACTTTCTCGCTTCACCCCACGGGGAGGCTTGGTCCGTCCTAGACTGGTACAACCTCCCCGACGATTCTCCCACCCTCGCCGCTCTCCAAGCGGAATCCGAATCACGCGGCTGGACGCATCATCAAGAAGTGTATCGTCCCACCCCGCGCATCGCATTGAACGGCTCCTTCGATGAATATCTCGAGGGCATTGACAAAAAGCAACGCCACGAGATGCGCCGCAAGATGCGCCGCGCCGCCGAAAGCGGACGCGTCAACTTTTATATTGTAGATAAAAACGCCGACATCGAACCTGAACTGGACTCATTCTTTCGTCTCATGGTGCAAGACCCCAACAAAGCGACCTTCCTGCATCCCGCCATGCGCGAACACATGACCGCCACCCTCCGCGCCGCGCACAATGGCGGATATCTCTGGCTCGCCTTCCTTGAAGTGGACGGCGTCAAAGCCGCATCCACTCTTTGCTTCGATTACAAGAATAAACTGTGGGGTTATAACTCCGGCGTGAGTTTCGACTTCAAAGAAGTGTCCCCCGGCTGGGTCATCATGGCATACGATATTCAATGGTGTTGCGACAACGGTCGCTACGAATTCGATTTCATGCGCGGCGATGAGGAATATAAATATCGGATGGGCGGCGTGAATCGATTCGTGATGAGGGCGAGGGCGGTCAGGTAAGCTGAATGGTTTTTGATCGGAACAAATCCTGAATTACGAACCCGCATAACGCGAACCCAAGCAGGGTAAATGGCATCTGCCATGCCATGGGGAAAAGAAACGTGTGAATGTACGAGGTGGGTTTGAAGATGATGTACCATGACAGCGGCGCAAGAATCGAGTACCAGGTTGTGATGATCAGCGCCATTCCTGTGGTTGAGAAACCCTTGTGAAGTGTTGTTTTGCGCTTGTACAAATACACCAGAGTGAACACTGCGAACACCGCGATCAATTGCCAGTAGACAATAGATGTGTTCCCAACAGAAAACGCTTGAGAGTTTAGATACTTCCCGATCACTTCCAAATGACTCGCCTTGAGGCTTTCGGCATACTGGCCGCGAAATTCATCGGGGTTTCCCGCCGCGCGCCGAATGAATGTATCTCTAACGTAATAGATTCCGCTCTTAAGACTCCTATCTGCCACAGTGATTTGTAAAATGAGCGTTCCGAGTCCAGCTATTGTTGCCAGCGTAAGACTGATGCCGAGCATAGTTGCTCGTTGGAGAAACGGTTTCAATTTCCATTTGTCTCGAATTGCGAAATAGACGAACGGCACGGTTGCCATGATCAACGCGGTTGTAATGATCTCGAACCCCGTGAATAGGATCTTGACCCAGATAGTGATGAAGACGACAAAATAAATTTTGAACGCGGGGTAATTATTCTTTTTTGAAGCGTCAGCCAGCAGACACATTCCGCATACGAATGGCAGGAAAAACGACCATAGATTCCAATAGAGACTGCCCGCTGGCAGGATCATCCACTGGGAAATGGCGGAAAAGATCAGCATCAAAATTGCCGCCATCCAACCGAACTCGACTGCAATTGCCGCGGCGATCAACGCGAGAACAACCGAAGAGATAAATGCAACTGTCCCTCTGAAGATTGCTAGATTAGTAGAAGCGGGGAAATTTGTCAGGCTATCAAACAGACCAAAAATAATTCCCTGAAACCCCGGATGAGATTTGTAAACCAAATACGATTGAATCGGCTGACCCGTCTCATATACTTCATATTGGAGATTCGCGATCTCTGCCCCGAATACCCACCCGTCTGGCGCATCAAGCAAGCCCAACAAGCCACCCGCCGAAAATAATCCATCCTGTTGCGATTTAGCCAATCGCGCGACAACTACGCGTTCAGAGGTCGTCTGCCAGCCGCGATAGTTGTATTCATGAACCATACCCCACCCATCGCCGTTGAAACTGGGAAAAAGGAAAAGTGTCCCGCCCAGCAAGAAAAATAGAAAAATGAGTTTATTGCTTATCATTCCCCATCCATTATATCGTGATGAATTAACTTATCCCTGATCCGAATTCGATTTCATGCTGTGATGAAGAATGCAAATATCGCATGGGCATGTGAATCGGTTTGTAATGAAGGCGGTCAAGCTAAAATTTCAATTTGAAAGTGTTTGGATCAAAGGCTTCGAAAATGCCTGCCTGGACCAGAAATCCAATTAAAAGAAGCATTCCGCATAACACGATGGAAATCCCCAAAAGAATCAATAAAATCATTCCGCTGGCTGGCGCGCTTTTGTTCAACACAGATTCTTGATGGTCTTCGGGGTTGTAATAGACAGTTACCCGCTCGTGTAATGGATATTTTTTGATGATCGACTTGGTATGGAGCAGCGACCCCGCATAAGGAGGATCGCCAATTTGAATTCTGGTTGACTCGTATTCAACGAGATTAACCTTATACCGATAACGAATAGCGGGGAAGTACATTGTCTCCTCCTCTCTTTTAACCTCGTTGATCCCCGAATCGATAATTTCTCCTGTAGTTTCGAGCCACTCCGCTCTTCCTTTCGCTTTCAAAAGTATGTTGCCGGTAAACACAAGGATACCTCCCCCGATCAAGAGGGTGAAGAGGGCGACAAGTAATTGACTAAAGTCCATGTTGCCTCCAAATAAATATCCGATAGTGATGAGCAATTGAAACAACGAATGGCAATGTAAGGATTACCCTACGATTCTTACACGATATTATCCTCCGCCGCTCACGCCTCCCACAATTCCACCCTCCGTCAACCTACGCAAATCACTCAACGCCGACTCGATCTCCTCAGGCTTCACAGGTCTATCCTCGTCGCGGTGTTTCAATGTGCCAGCCTTCGCTTTCTCGATAGCGAGTTCTTTGATCGAAGCATTCAACGACATCGCCTCTTTCACCAATGCCGCGCCTTGTGAATACCCGATGATGGGATTCAACGCGGTGACGATGATCGCGTTCTTCGCCAGCCAGCCCTCCGCTTTTTCACGGTTGGCGGTCACGCCTTTCACCGCGCGTTCGGTGAACGCGTTCACCGAGCCGATGACCACTTGCATCATCTCGAATAAATTGTGCGCGATGATCGGCATCATCACATTCAATTCGAGTTGTCCCGCCTGCGCCGCCATCGCCACGGTCGTGTCGCATCCCACCACATGGAACATCGCCTGATCCAACATCTCAGCCAGCACGGGATTCACTTTCCCCGGCATGATGGACGAACCCGGCTGAACGGCGGGTAATCTGATTTCATCGAACCCGGTTGAAGGTCCAGAGGATAAGAGGCGGAAGTCGTTGGCGATGCGGATCAAAGTCAAGGCGAGTGTCCGCAGGGACGATGAAAAGTCCGCCGCGTCCGCCATCGATTGCATGGATTCAAATAAATTATCGGATGTCTGCAACTCAAGCCCGGTGATCTCGGATAATTTCTTCACCATGCGCGCGTGATACTCGGGATGAGCGTTCAACCCGGATCCGACGGCTGTGCCGCCAATCCCCAGCCTGCGCAACCCCTCGGCAGACCGGCGCACCCGTTCCGCGTCGCGTTCGATGGCTTTGGCATAAGCGGAAAATTCCTGACCCAATCTCACCGGCACGGCATCCTGCAAATGCGTGCGACCCGATTTGACGACCGAATCAAACTCCTTCGCCTTCGCCTCCAACGCGGACTGTAAATTTTTCAACGCAGTCAACAATTCATCCACGCGCCACAACGCGCCCAATCGAATCGACGTGGGGATCGTATCGTTCGTGGACTGCGCCATGTTGACATGATCGTTCGGATGAACATAATACTTTCCAAGCTCGCCGCCGAGGATCTGCGTGGCGCGATTTGCAATGACCTCATTCGCGTTCATGTTATGACTCGTCCCCGCGCCCGCCTGAAATGGTTCGACGACGAATTGCGAATCCCATTTGCCGCCCATCACTTCGGTAGCGGCTTGCGCGACAGAGTCTGCCAACTGTTTCGCGGTGAACTTTTTTCCGTCCACTTCGCGGTCGTTGAATAATCCAAGTTCGAAATTCACCAACGCCGCCGCGCGTTTGACCGCCGCGATAGACCAGATGAACGCCCGCCACGGGCGCAGTCCGCTGATGGGGAAGTTCTCCACCGCGCGTTGGGTTTGCACGCCGTAGAGCGCGTCGGCTGGGACATTGAGTTCACCGAGCGAATCTTTTTCTTTGCGAAAATTGTTTGAAGACATTGTTAACCGCCAAATGAGATTTTTATCTATTTTACACCAATAGGTTCTTGACGCAGTTGTACTGCGTCAATGTAGGCGACAGTTCGATTTGCGAAGCAAATCGAACTGTCGCCTGAACTTTCGTGAAGTACTGATACTTTTCCTAGTACAATTACCCCATTCGTTTGGAGAACCATTGGATCAACTTCTTGAACTCTTCTGGATATTTCTCAAAGTAAACCTGCTTAGCACATCGGGTCCCGCCTCCGTTGGTTTGTTGTATCACGAGGTTGTCGGCAAGCTGGTCACGGAGGGACAATTTGTGCAGGCGGTGGGGTTATCGTCCGTGTTGCCGGGGAGCGACGCGCTTCAATTGGCGATGTATGTCGGCTATGCCGTGGCAGGCATTCCCGGTGGATTTGTCGCTCTGCTCGCATCCATTTTGCCGCCGACGCTCATCATCCTCGGTGTGACGATGATCCTGCACCGTCTGCGGCGCGAGGCGTGGTTGAGCAGTTTCATCGAGGGACTCACCCCCGCCATTTCGGTATTGATGCTCTTCGTGGCATGGAAAATTTTTGAAAAGGGCGGTTCCACCGGATGGGAAGGCTGGGCAATCGGCATCGTCAGTCTGATCGCCATGTTTCTTAACGCCCCCGCGCGTATTGTTGTCGTGCTGGCGGGTTTGATCGGGGTCTTTCTCTTGCGATGAACGAAACAAAAGTATCCGTCTGGCTTCGTTTGTTATGGATGTTCCTCAAGGTGAACGTGCTCTCGCCGTCCGGTCCCGCATCGGTGGGGTTTTTATACGAGGAAGCGGTGGGCAAGATCATGACCGAGGAGCGATTTGTCGAGGCGGTGGGTTTCTCGAATGTGTTGCCCGGTAGCGAGGCATTGAAACTTGCCATGTTCGTCGGTTTTGCCGCGGGGGGAATCCCCGGCATGTTTGCGGCTCTGCTCGGCGCGATCCTGCCGCCCACGGTGTTGATGTTGATCGTTGCATCGTTGTTACAGCGTTTTCAACAAGAGAGTTGGCTTGTTAGTTTTGTGGCAGGGATGAGTCCCGCTGTCGCCGCGTTGATCGTGGTGGTGGCGTGGGAATTGTTCCGCGCGGGTTCGAAGAAAAAAATAGACCGCCGCGTGATCCTGATCGCGCTTCTCAGCGCGATCGCATTCTGGTTTGAAATTCCATCGCCGTTCGTTTTGCTTGGGGCGGGCATCCTCGGCGTTATCCTGTTTGGCAGGCGAGGCTTCAAATGAAATCCGAATTTCTCATCGTAACGAACGGCTTCAAAGGGACATGGTCTGCCATTGAATATGGCGCGGCGCTCGCCTCATCCATGCGAATGAAGGCCACGCTTCTCGGCGTGACCGAGGAACTGAACCCTGCGGCGATAGACGATCATCATCCGCTGGAGGATATCTTCGCGCAAGCCGTGGAGTTGTTTCAAAGGTTGGGAGTGGAGTATACCCTTGAGATTCGTAACGGCGTATCCGAGCGCATCATCCCCCAGGTTGCTAACCGCGGAGATTTCATCACGGTGGTCAGCCCATTGGGAAGACCGCAACTCAAGCGCTGGCTCACGGGTCGCTCTATTCGATTGTTGATGGAGCAGATTCATAACCCGATCATGTACGTGCCGCAAGCGCGCTTGCCGGTGAAAAAATTATTGATCACCGTGGGCGGGCTGGGATATGGCGAAGCCGCGGAGAACATCGCTGTTCAAGTTGCGCAAGCCAACCATGCGGAGGTCACAATCCTGTATGTGGTTCCGCCCACCGATTTGGATTATCCCAGCACGCGCAATGTGCAAACGCATGTCAACGACCTGGCAGAAACCGACACCTTGCCGGGGCGCAGTCTCAAAAAAGCATTGGAGATCGCGCAAGGAGCGGGCTTAAACGCAACAGCCAAAGCGCGGCAGGGAATTATTGTGGAGGAAATTCTGGCTGAGATTAAAGAGGGCGCGTACGATCTTGTTTGCATGGGGTCGGCGTACAGCGCGAATACCTTGCGGCAATATTATGCCCCCAATGTTACCGCCGAGGTGGCAGACTCGTCGCCTTGTCCGGTATTAACCGCGCGGTTCACGCGGCGAACCTGATTTCTCGGCTCGTCGATGCGACTAGCGCAATCCCGGCGTGTATTTCTTTTCCCACTCGGCGATCGCGGCGCGAATCACCGCTTTCACTTCGGCGTCTGGCACTTCGTCCACCCCGGTATATTGCGAAGCGCCGACAGTGACGATCACCCCGCCTTCTGCGGATTGACTCATTGAAATGTCTCGGTCTGCCAGCGCCGACCCGGCAAGTTTTTCTTGCAATACAAGGTTGATCTGCCCAACGATGCTGGTCGGCGGCGGGGCGGGTTTCTTTTCCGCGGCAGGCTCGGCAGATTTCGCCGCGGGTTTGAAGGAAACCGGCGAAAGAGGAGTGGATGCCGGGTTGGTCGAAGCAGGCAGAGGCTGGGAGAGAGGCGGTTGAGGCGCAGGCGGAGTCGCCGCATAGTTCAATCGCTGGTCGTATTCAGGAGTGAGCGCGGGCGGGCTGTCGAACTCCCGCGTGAAATTTTCATTTTCCTTTTTGGGTTTCAAAACGGCGGGGTTATCTTCTACCGCAACAGGGGTCGGTTGGGTTTTTGCGGATTCTTGCTCTTCTTCACGCTGTCGTTTTTTATATCCCGTACTACGACCCTCGTAAAATCCGATGGTGTAGAAGACCAAAACGGCGATGATCCATCCAGCAATTGACCAGTTGATTTCCATGATCTACTTTAACCTTTGACAATTCGGGCAATAATGTGTGCCGCGTTGACCAACTGTGACGCGTTTAATCTTCGCGCCGCAGTTTTTGCACGGCTTTCCTTCGCGGTCGTACACTCGAAAATAATTTTGAAATTCTCCGCCGCGATAGACCCAATCAATGGATGCGCCGTTGCGGCGGATGCCCTCGCTCAACACCTCGCGGATCGCGTCATGCAGACGTTCAGCCTGTTTCGCCGTGACTGAACTTGACTCGCGCCTCGGATGAATCTTTGCGATGTTCAAGGCTTCGTCGGTGTAGATGTTGCCCAGCCCGGCGAGGAAGGTTTGGTCGAGCAGGAGCGGTTTGAGGTGGCGATGTCTTTTATGTAGCGCCGCGTGGAGCCACTGCGGCGTGAAGTCTTTGCTGAGGGGTTCGGGACCGAGTGTGTTGAGGAGTTCCGCCGGGTCTGCCAGGAGCCAGACGCGCCCGAACTTTCTTGTGTCGTTGAATGACAGCGACTTGTTGTCAGATAGTTTAATTATAAGTCGGTCGTGTTTCTCGGCTTGTTTTGCACTGTCTTTAATATGAAGGTCGCCGCTCATGCGGAGGTGGATGAGGAGTTGAAAAGTGGAAAGATGAAGGATGAAGTATTTTGCGCGCCTGCCAACCGCTAGAATTTTCTGCCCTTTGATCTGTTGGGCGAATTGTTTCGGAGAGGGGGTTGCAAGCGTTCGCGCCCAGCGCAGGTCGGCGGAGAGGATCGTCCTCCCGACGAGTTCAGGTCTTAGTTTTCGAGCGATGGTTTCAACTTCGGGAAGTTCGGGCATGTTTCAGTAGCCAGTTATTAGTGAGCAGTGAACAGTGAACAGTGAACAGTAACCAGTCTACTGTCCACTGATGGCTGTTTATTTGTCTTACTCGTTGAACATCTCGCCCACGCTCCGCCCTTCGTGCGCGCGGCGGATGACCTCTCCCAGCATGGGGGCGATCGAAAGAACGGTGAGCCGTCCCTTGAGTAGTTTCGATATTTTCGGAGCGATTGGGATGGTGTCGGTTGTGATTATGTGTTTGATCGGTAGTTTTGCCAGTCGTTTCGCGCCGTCTTCCGAAAAGACCGGGTGGATGAACGCCAGATAGATATTCCGCGCGCCGTTCTTTGTGACCACGCCGACCGCCTGCTCGATGGAGCCGCCGGTGAGCACTTCATCGTCCACGATCAAAACGTCCTTATCTTTTACGTTGCCGATCAGCGTTAAGGCTTTGGCTTTTGAGTCGTTGGCTGTGCGCCTTTTTTCAATGAAAGCGATCGACGCGTTCAGGTCGCGGGCATAGTTGCGTCCCTTTTTGGCGAAACCCAGATCGGTGGCAACCACCACGAGTTTTTTCATCTGCGCGCGCATGTTTTTGTTGATGTGCGCGGTGATCATGTGCGAGGCGGTCAGCACATCGCCGGGGATCGAGAAGAAACCCTGAATTTGACCGGCATGCGGGTCGAAGGTCATGTAGCGGTCCGCGCCCGCGCTTTCGATCATGTCGCAGACGAGGCGCGCGGTGATCGGCACGCGCGGCTGGTCTTTTTTATCCGAACGCCCATAACATAAATACGGGACGACCGCCGTGATGCGCGCCGCCGAATCGAGGCGGATGGTCTGGATCATGATCAGCAGTTCCATCAGGTTGTAATGCACCGGCGAGGAGGTGGTTTGGATCACATACACATCCTGCCCGCGCGCGCTGCGCGTCAACTTGACGAAGATGTTTTCGTTGGGAAACTGGATCACCTCGCGCGGGCTGAGTTGCTGGTTCAAATAATTAGCGATCTTTTGCGCGAGGTCGGGCGAGCCGGTGCCCGAGTACAGTTTAATCTCGCCGTACATTTTCATATCGTGATGATGTCCTTGCTGGTTCATACCTTCTCCTGCTTTGAGTTTCCGTTCAATAATTTCTTCACCGCCTCATGCGGTGATAGAGTTCGTTCGACGACTTGTTCGACGACTTCATTATATGTTTTGTTTTGGATATTCTTGAAAAAGCGACTCATCAACGCCTCCTGCAAAGCCGTTTCCAACTCGGACCTCAACCTGGCGCGGTCGCGGGAAGCCCAATCGCCGGTGATGCGGAGATGCTCGGCGTGCTTCGCAATCGCTTCGGCAACCTCCGCGATTCCCTTGCCCTCGGTCGCAACCGTTTTGTTGATGGGGGGAATCCAAATCGCCGAGTCACTTTGAGCCGCAGAAGAGTCTGGCTCGAGGGCTGGGAGATTTTTCGACCCGGCTGGAACCATAACCGTCATTGCCTGTCCGTGATGGCGATAGACGCGCGGGGTTGGGTGAGCAAGCGCAAGCATGGAACGAAGCGCGCGTTCCGTATGCTCCACGCCGGGGCGATCCGCTTTGTTGATGACAAGCACATCGGCGATTTCTAAAATTCCCGCTTTGATGGCTTGGATATCGTCGCCCAAGCCCGGCGCTTCGACAACAACAGTGGTGTGCGCGAGTCTTGCAATATCCACTTCGCTTTGCCCCGCGCCGACGGTTTCGACGATGACGATCTCATAGCCAGCCGCATCGAAGACCTGCGCGAATGCGGCGGTCGTCTGCGCGATTCCGCCGACCGAACCGCGCGAAGCCATCGAGCGGATGAACACGCCGTCATCGCCGGAGAGATCGCGCATACGCACGCGGTCTCCCAGCACCGCTCCGCCCGTGAACGGGCTCGACGGGTCCACTGCGATGACCGCGACTTTTTTACGCGAAGCGTCCGTTTTGCGATAGTGCAATGCGAGTTGATTGACGAGCGAGGATTTCCCCGTCCCCGGCGCGCCGGTCACTCCAATGAGATGCGCCTTGCCGGTGTGCGGAAACAGTTCCGCAAGCGCGGCGCGTCCCTCGGGCGAATCATTTTCCACCTGCGTGAGCAGTCGCGCCAACGCGAGGCGGTTGCCTTCGAGGATTAATGTTATCGCATTTGTCATGGCGTTAAAACATCTCTTGCTGAACAATCCCTCGTGAATTCGGAATTTTCAGGTTGTTCAGGATGCTAGTCTTAATTGGGCGTTTTTCATCCCAGAAGATTAGAGCGGATAAAAATGTTTGTGCGTTTTCGGAAAGTAAAAAATCAAAAACATCTTTGGCTTCTTCATGATTTTCGAAACTCAAAAAATAAATTGTATCGTCGAAAACAATCGGTTTGCTTTGCGCCTGACCTATAAGCCGAAAATTCAGGTTTTTATACAGGCTACAAATTGCAATTTTCCATGGAGCAAAAGTATATGATCCAATTCCAAAAATTGAAAAACGAGGATTGTTCTGATAAATTTTGCTTTTCCGAGAATCTAAATAGTTTGCATGAGATTCAAGGTATGACCATAGTTTCGGAGCGATGATTTTAAGTGGCTTGGTTTCTTCACCTACAGACCTTTGCGTCACAATCATGGATCGTTTCGTCTCTGAAATCCTATTGTTGGCTATATCTGAGCCTTTTAATAGCGGGTAAATGAAATCCGTCTCAACATTTACAACTTCGCCCAAACCATTTAGTAATGTTCCGTCATTTTCCGTGAGTTCCATGATTTCGGAACAATCATGCTTGATCCCCGAACGCCATTTTTCGCTGGAAGCGCCAAGCAGAAATTCAAGCTCATCAAAGGCATTCAAATCTCTTACAGTCAATCCTTGGCGATGACCAACTTGATGCTTAGCTTGACTTGATAGAGAATCGAAAACATCATAGTCGTAATTGTGCATTGATGGATCGAAATGGCAATATAGCAAACAGGCGTCCACTGCCGCCCTGAAATATTTCATGGCGTCAATATGGTAGATTGCGGAGGAAGCCAGCCCTTTATTCGATTTGTAGAGATGGCTCAGGAATTTTCTGGCAACCGACGTTTTGACAAGCATTGCAAGGTATCCTTTGCGATGCAAAAACCATTCGGAAACTTTGATCAGCATGAATTCGGAAATATCGAAGTTGCTTTTACCAGTCATAGCGTCCAAGCCGCTCAGGTTTTGAAAATTTTCTTTATTAGGGAGGTTCGTCCCGCCGATTGAGCCTTGAGTGGCATTTGTAACCCAGGGGAAGTTCCCTAAGACAAGAACATCCCCTTTTGTTTCTTTGAGTAAATCGTTCCAGTTGAAATTAAAGAAGTCGCCTTCCCTGATCTCAACGGCTTCCGGGCAGGGAAAGGTTTGTATCTTCGAAGTGAATTTCTCGATATATTCTGTGTTGACTTCAACGCCAATAAATTTCTTGACATGTGGGAATATCTGAGCGGCAGATTCGATGAATGTTCCTAAGCCGCACGTCGGCTCAATGACGAAGTTTGGAATTATGCCGATCTCCAGCAGTTTCTTGCAAACCAAATCAGCCAGCTCTTTGGGAGTCTGAAAATCCCCATATTCGATTTTTTTGTTTTTTTCGAGTGAGGCGACCATTATTTTGCTCGATAAACCAAAACGACGCCGTCTTCTTGACCGGCCTTTTCAATGGCTCTGGAATATTGCAATCTCCATTGTAAGGCATTGGAAATTGTTAGAAATCCGAGCTTTGGAGGGTTGAGTAAAATCTCGTTGGCGATTTTGCCCGCTTCAATTTCATCTATGGGCAGGTTTCTGTCAAACATAAAAGCAACCAAATCCTCTTGGTTGCCGTCGTTCTGTAGGATATTTAATAGACCCTTTGTGGTTACAAAGTCGGCGGTTCTATCCAATTCTACAAAAATGGTGTGGAGGATGTCCAAGGTTGCAGTCTTGAATTTCGGCTGATCTGCCTTTTGGTAGACAAAGACAAGAAGCGAATACCCTAGACCATATATCTTTTGCCGCGCGGATTTGAAAGGACACGACGATTGAGGTTGAGTAATGCTTGTAACCTTCATGTCCACATTCAGGCCGGGAAAATCTATCCCGCTCGCGGAACTGCCCTCTTCAAATTCATACTTGCCTCTCAAATATTGTTTGAATTTATGTTCAAGATACGTTCCGACAGCCTTCCCGTCTGTCACCCCAAACAAACTTTTCTCCTTGTGGCTGGATTCCATTTGCGAAAACTTTTGAGCTTCTCGTTTTAGTATTTGGATCGTCAGTTTAGGCATCTGTTCTCCACTCGAAGGTACGCAATACGCAACACGCAGTACGAACTACTTCATCGCCTCGCGGATATCCTTGACGATATCCTCCGTCGAAGCGCCGGGACCGTAAATACCGGTGATGCCCATCTCCTTCAAACGAGGCATGTCTTCGTCAGGGACGATGCCTCCGATAAAAACTTTCACCTTGTCCTGCCCGTTAGACTTGAGCAACTCCACGATGCGCGGCGCGAGCGCCATGTGCGCCCCAGAGAGGATGGATAGCCCGACCACATCCACGTCTTCTTGCAATGCCGCTTCGGCGATCATTTCCGGAGTCTGGCGTAAGCCGGTATAAATGACCTCCATGCCGGCGTCTCGCAATGCCCGCGCGACGACTTTTGCGCCGCGGTCATGCCCATCGAGACCGGGTTTGGCAACCAAAACACGAATTTTTTGCTCGTTCATGCGTCCTCCGCGAATGAAATCTGGCGTGATTATACTATGAGGGTTGTTGGGTTTTTCACTCAGAGACCTCCGCTTCTTCGCAACGACTTTGAAATTCACAGCGCGTTCCATGCGCCGGCTCATGAATCAAAATATGCTATACTTTGACCATGCAATCGGAAACGGATTGGACTCAGTGGGCTGAATCCCTGCAGAGACTCAAACTCGACGGACTCGTTGCATGGGTCCTCGATGCAGGCGCTCCTCTAACCGTGTTTGGCGCGCAGGTGATGTACATCACCCAACCTTTCATTGGCGGGAAACACACAACGGCGATTGCTCGCATGCTCGAATCAGATCAAGAGACTCAAGCCTTTGCTCGCATCTTGCGCGGCGGGAGGGCGGCATGATCGCGCTGGGAATCGTCGTTATCGTTGTCCTGCTTTTCGTTATCTTTCTCGCGTTGCGGCGGAGATCGCCAGCCACGCTTCGGCGCATCCCTGCTTTTGATCGTCTCAACCGCGAGATCGGCTTGGCGGTTGAAAACGGAACCCGGCTTCACATCTCACTGGGACGCGGCAACTTCTTTACCGCGCGCGGCGGCTCGGCTCTGGCAGGGCTGGCGCTCGTGCGACGAATCGCCGAACGGACTTCGGTCAGCGATCGCCCGCCAATCGTCACCTCTGGGGATGCCGCCATCACGATCCTCTCACAAGACACGTCGCAATCCGGGTATCGCGCGGCTGGGGCAGAGGAACAATTCCGCGTCACCGCCGGACGGGTGACTGGTCTCTCGCCTTTTGCCTACGCCGCCGGGACGATTCCCATCTCCCGCGACGACAACGTTTCCGCCAACATCATCATCGGCGACCTGGGTCCCGAAGCCGCCCTCGTTGCCGAAGGCGCGGACCGGCAAGACGCCAGTCTCATCGGCGCAAGCGACAACCTCACAGCGCAGTCCATCTTTTACGCGGCTTCACAAGACCCATTGATCGGCGAAGAATTATTTGCCTCCGGCGCGTACGTGGGAGCGGGCTTGTCTCATGAAGCAAGTTTGAACACACAGGATGTGTTGCGCTGGATCCTGATCGTCGTTATTCTTGGTGGCTCATTGTTGAAACTGATCGGGCTGGCTTTCTGATGCGAGTCTTTACGGCGGCATTCGCCATTGCGGCTGGTATTCTGGTTCTGCTCGGCTATTTCATCGACGCGGATGCGTTGAGCTATATCGGGTCGCTCATTACCGATTGGGCGATCATCATAGGGGCGTTCGCCGCATTGATCGGCATCATCAACCTCATTTTCGTTCACATGGAAAAATTTCGCGCCCGTCAGGCTGGTGGAATCTATAGCGTGCTTCTTGTCATCGCTCTAATCTTTACCACAGGGTTTGGCTTGCTCCTCGGCCCGGAAAACCCATTCATGCGCCTGGCAATAGACGCGATCATCGTGCCGGTGGAAAGCGCGCTGATGGCGATCCTTGTCGTCACCCTGATCTACGCCAGCATCCGGCTGTTGCGCCGGCGCGCAGATTTAATGTCTGTCATCTTTTTAGTGGTCGCAATTTTAGTGTTGATCCTGATCATGCCCACGCCGATAGGACAGTTGCCAGGCGCACAGCAATTGCTCGATTTCGTGAACGCCTTCTCGCGCGGCGGCGCGCGCGGTTTGTTGCTTGGCATCGCGCTTGGAACATTGTTGACCGGGTTGCGCGTGCTGTTCGGCATCGACCGCCCGTATGGGGGGAATTAACCATGGACGGCTTGCAATGTCCCAACTGCGGAAAGGAAAACCCGGATTTTCTGGATAACTGCCAGTTCTGCCAGGCGCCGCTGAGAGCCGAGTCTTCTGTCCAGTTTGGAGAAAGCCCCGTCAAGAAACATACCGGCGAACTCGAGCCGATCCTGCCGCAATGGTTGAAGGATGTCCGGCAACAGGCGCGGGAATCGGCGGAGGAAAATGCCGCGGAAGAAGCCGCCAAACCCAAAGTCAGCAATGAGCCGCCCGATCTGTTAGCTGGGCTTGCCGCGCAGGCAACTGATGATGGAGATGAAACGCCCGATTGGCTGGCGGGGATCAATCCGCCTGGAAAAACAAGCGAGGCTGAAAAACCATCCGCGCCGGAATCGATTTCAGACTTCTTCGCCCAATTTGAAAAAAACGATCCTGAACCGCAACTCCCGCGCGCCGAAGAAGAGCCTGCCTCGCAATCGGAAAACATGCCGGTGTGGATGAGCGGTTCGACCGATTCGGCGCAAACCCAATCAAAAGACGAACTATCGGAATGGTTCGCGCAAGCCTCGACAGAGGCAAGCCCTCCCGTTGAAATCGAACCCAATGAACTGGGTTGGATGACCGATGCCGCCTCGTTGCCTGCTTTTAACCAGCCTGAGCCTGCCAAAGAACCGGAAGATCTGAGTTGGCTTCACGAGCTCGAAGACTCAACAAAACAAGCCGAACAATCATCGTCTGCTCCGGCGTTCGCGTCAGATTCTTTGCCCGGTGCGGACGCCTCGACGCCGGACGATCTAAGCTGGTTGAATCAACTCGGCGGCTCATCTGCCATCGCGTTCGACGCGCCAACGCCCGCTCAACCCGAAGAACAAAAACCCGCCTCTACTCCCGATGATCTTTCATGGCTGAACAATCTCGGCGGTGTAGAGATACCGCTCACGCAAGACGAATCATCCATGCCGGTTTCGCCCGCCGAAGCCCTCAATTGGCTGACGCCGCAAGAGGGTCAAAAAGTGTCGCCGTTTGAGGAGAAGCCGTCCGATAACAATCTCGAATGGTTGAAAGGCGGCGGGCAGGAAACTCTCATCAACCCAACGCCCGCCGAATCCACTTCGCCGTTCACAAAGATTCCCACCGGGTCGCTCGATGGCGGTGATGCGGTTCCCGATTGGCTGAAGAGCGCGACCGAGGAACCATCTATGCCGGCGCCCGGCGCGCTTTCAGATTGGTTCAAGGATGATGATGCGGCGGCTCATTCCCCGCTTCAACCTGTTCCCATCGACCCGGGCTTTATCCCAGCCCCTATGGATGCGGGATCGTTATCGAACCAGGATATCGACTCGTTATTCTCTGTGGAGATGCCGGCGTGGTTGTCTGAGTCTGAATCGAAGTTTGAAGCAGATGCGCCGCAACAAATGCCCGCGCCATCTGAATCGTCTGATGAATCGCTTGCCCCGGAGAGCCTGCCTGCATGGGTGCAAGCCATGCGTCCCGCCGAATCGGCTGTAGTTGCCGAGCCAGTTTCAATGTCGGACGAAGCGGAGCGGGAAGGTCCGCTGGCGGGGTTGCAGGGAGTCATCCCCGTTGCCCCGATCGGCTCGTCGCGCCGCCCCAAAGCGATCTCGCTGAAGTTGCAAGCCTCCGACGAGCAACAATCGGCGGCGTCGATCCTTGAATCTGTGCTGGCAGGCGAAACTACCGCGCGGGCAATCGGCGCGCAATCCATCGTCACATCGCAACGGATTCTCCGTTGGGTGTTGTCTGGTCTCTTCCTTATTGTGTTGAGCGCGATGATTTTTATGCGAACGCAGAACCTGCCGATCTCCACCGACCTGCCGGCGCCGGTGCGGGCGATCGTGAGCATTATTACCCGCCTGCCGCAAAACTCCAGCATTTTGGTCGTCATCGATTATGAGCCGGCGCTCGCGCCTGAACTGGAAGCGGTCAGCGGACCCTTGCTCGATCACCTCGTGCTGACCACGCGCGCCCGGCTGGTTTTCATTTCCACGTCGCCGAGCGGGACGGGGCTGGTGAATCGACTTCTGCTCAATACCGGGATCAGTTCGCCGGCGGGGATCAATTACCAACCCGGCGCCAACTACGTGAATTTAGGCTATCTGCCTGGCGGCGCTTCCGGGGTGCGTGAATTTATCAATGCGCCGTCTACTGCCATGCCCGGCGCGGTGGAAGCCGCATTCTCAGAATATGCCGCTGTGGTTGTGCTCACCGATAACGGAGAATCCGGTCGGTTGTGGGTGGAGCAACTGGTGGCGAGGAATCAGGCAGATACAGGCTACTTTGCGTTTCAACCGCTTTTGTTCGCGGCAAGCGCCCAGGCAACGCCGTTACTGCAACCCTACGTCGACTCGGAACAGATCAATGGGATGGTGGGCGGGCTGGCAGACGCGGCTCGTTATGAATTTGTCAACAACAGCCGTCCTGGCATCGCGCGCATTTATTGGGACGCGTTCGGAATTGGCATGGTGTTGGGCGTTGTGATGATGGTCTTTGGAAGCCTGTGGAGCCTGATTGCGGGCTTGCGCGCAAGGCGTAACGCGGCGGAGGCGGGATAGCCATGTCC
Source organism: Candidatus Defluviilinea gracilis (assembly GCF_057138825.1). NCBI lineage: Bacteria > Bacillati > Chloroflexota > Anaerolineae > Anaerolineales > Candidatus Villigracilaceae > Candidatus Defluviilinea > Candidatus Defluviilinea gracilis. Next base: position 32,390 of record NZ_DBNHEF010000067.1, on the reverse strand, counting down.
ATCGATTTTCTCGCCGGGCTTGTTGGGTTGATCCTCACTTTGCTGATCTTCAGTTATTTGATCGGCGATAATCCGTTATTTCGTTTGGCTGTATACCTATTCATCGGCGTTTCGTCCGGTTATGCCGCCGCCGCCATCTGGCATTATGTGTTAATCCCAAAACTGTTCAATCCATTGAGGAACAACGACCCAGCCCAGTTGATTTTGGCGGTCATTCCCTTCATCCTTTGCTTCACCTTGTTTACCAAACTTTTGCCGCGCATTTCGTGGATCGGCAACTTTGCCATGGCAATTTTGGCCGGGGTGGGAGCCGCCACCGCCATAGGCGGGGCAATGCTCGGCACGTTGATCCCCCAGTCGCTGGCGGCAATGGATATGTTCGATGTGCGCGGCTTGGATGCCGCGCAGGCGTTCACTCGTTTGGCGCAAGGCGCGATCATGCTGGCTGGCACGGTGGCGGTGTTGGGATATTTTCAGTTCAGCGCCGGGCGCGCGCCAGATGGAACGCCCAAACGCAATCCCTTCTTCGAGGGCGTGGCGTGGCTCGGGAAAGTTTTCATTGCCATCACCTTTGGGACATTATTCGCCGGTGTGTACATGGCGGCGTTGACCGCCATGATCGAACGGTTGAGTTCGATGATCAATTTCATCCGCCAGTTGGCTGGAATATAACGTATGCCTGCATCCCTTGTCCAAACCGAATCCATCCTCGCCATTGATGTGGGCGCGTCTGTAACGCGCGCCGTGTTGTTTGATGTGGTCGAGGGCGAGTATCGTTTTGTCGCCTCCGGGCAGGCTCCCTCCACCGCGGAGGCGCCATTCAAGCATATCGGCATCGGCGTGCGCGAAGCGATACAAAATTTGCAGGCTGTGACCGGCGCAACCTTGCTCGGTTCACAAGATAATAACATCATCACGCCCGCGCAACCCGACGGTTCCGGCGTGGATGGGGTGGTCGCCACCATGTCGGCGGGACCGGCGGTGAAAACTGTGATCGCCGGCTTGCTTTCGGATGTTTCGCTTCAGAGCGCGCGACGTTTGGCTGAATCCACATACAGCCGCGTGGTCGACACCCTCGACCTCTCGGACAAACGCCGCCCCGACCAGCAATTGGATTCCATCGTGAGATCGCGACCGGACCTCGTCATCCTCACCGGCGGCACGGATGGCGGCGCCTCGCGCTCGATGCTGAAGATGCTCGAAGCCGTTGGGCTTGCCTGTTATCTGATGCCCGGCGAAAAACGTCCCATGGTGCTTTACGCGGGGAATCACAAACTTGCCAACGATGTGCGGGAATTGCTCGGCGGTCATGCCGGGAAATTGCAGGTCAGCCCGAACGTGCGCCCGTCGCTTGAAGTGGAAGACCTGGAACCAGCCAGCAATGTGCTCGCGTCATTGGTGACGAACCTCCGTCAGCGGCAGATCAAAGGCGTGGACGAGTTGTATAACTCGACATCGGGAAATTTACTGCCGACCGCGTATGCGCAAGGGCGCATGATCCGCTTTTTGAGCCGGCTGTACGAATCGACGCGGGGGTTGTTGAGTGTGAACATGGGCGCCTCGGCGGCGACGGTTGCGGCGGGCTTCAATGGCGAATTGGCGCTGGGGGTGTACCCTCAGTTTGGGTTGGGCGAGAACCTCGGCGCGCTCCTGCAATATACCGAGATCGAACAGATCATGCGTTGGATGCGGCTTGATATATCGTCGAACACGTTGCGCGAGTTCCTCTTTCAGAAATCGTTGTATCCGTCCACCATCCCTGCCACGCAGGATGAACACGCCATTATGCAAGCCATTGCGAGACAGGCGTTGTATCTTGCTGTGCGCTCCGCGCAGAAAAACTTCCCCGCCAGCGCGCGCGCTTCGCGCGCCGACCTGATGCCGAAGCTCGACTTGCTGATCGCAGGCGGCGGCGCGATTGCCGATAGCGGTTCGGTGGGGCAAAGTCTATTGTTATTGCTGGATGCGATTCAACCCGTCGGCATTATGCCGTTTTTGCTCGATCAGAATAACCTTCTGCCGATGCTGGGCGCGGCGGCAACACGAAGTCATTACCTGCCGGTGCAGGTGATCGAATCTGGCGCGTTCATCGGCATGGGAACGGTTGTGTCGGTGATCGCCTCGGCGAACTACGGCGAGACCATCCTCCGCGCCAAACTTACCTACGCGGATAAGACCGAGGCGCGAGCGGATGTGAAATTCGGCGGGCTGGAGATCATTCCCCTGCCAAGCGGCCAGACTGCCCGCCTGGCGTTGAGTCCGCTTCGACGGGCAGACGCAGGCTTGGGCGCGGGAAGAAGCGGAACCGTCACTGTGACGGGCGGCGCGTTGGGCGTCGTCATCGATGCGCGGGGGCGCCCGTTGAATCTTCCAGCCGATGCGGTGCGCCGGCGCGAGTTGATGAAGCGCTGGTCTCATGCGGTGGGAGGTTAATGACGATGCTTGCGCCTGTTTTACATATTCTGCCGCTTGCCACGATCGTGCGCGAACGCCTCTTGCCGGTGGCTGGCAAGGTGAACGCGCATTTGAACCAGCGCGTGAGCCCTACGGATGTGATCGCCGAGGCGAACTTCGCGCGCGAACATGCGCTGATCGATGTGGCGCGAACGTTCAATGTGCCGGCGAAACTTGCCGACCGCATGATCAAGGTGAACGAACGCGACCGCGTGGCGCAAGGCGCATTGGTTGCCGAAAGCGGCGGGATGTTCTCGCGCAGTATTCGCGCGCCTCGCGCTGGGCGCGTGATGGTGGCGGGCGGGGGGCAGATTCTGATGGAAGTGGGCGATGCGAAGATCGAACTCCGCGCGGGTTTGCCCGGCGTGGTGACGCAGATCATCCCTGAAAAGGGCGTTGTGATTCGCACGGCGGGCGCGCTCATTCAGGGAGTGTGGGGGAACGGACGGATCGACAACGGCTCGATGATCAGCCTGATCGAAAAGCCCGATGATGTTTTGACCGCCGACCGACTCGATGTGAGCGTGCGCGGTTCGGTGATCCTCGGCGGGCATGTGCGCGACGCCGACACTCTGCGCGCGGCGGCAGATGTGCCCGTGCGCGGGCTTGTCCTCTCGAGCATGTATTCTTCGCTGTTGCAATTGGCGTATCAAATGAAATACCCCATCCTTGTTCTGGATGGGTTCGGCGCCATGCCGATGAACTCGGCGGCATTTAAGTTGCTCACCACGAACGATAAACGCGACGCCACAGTGAACGCGGAGCATTTTGATCGGTATAACGGCAACCGCCCCGAGGTGATCATCCCATTGCCGGTGACCAACGAACCCGAGGAGCCGAATTCATACGATACATTCGCGGTGGGGCAAACTGTGCGTATGAAGCGCCAGCCTCACGCGGGAATGATCGGGTCGATTGCGAACTTGCGCCCGGGGTTGAGCGAACTTGCCAGCGGTTTGCGCGCGGCGGCGGCGGATGTGCGCCTGGAGAATGGCGAGACCGTGATCGCGCCTTTGGTAAATCTTGAAGTTGTGGGATAATATTTAAAATTCGTCTGAGGCAAAACGAACGTTAGCCGAATGACGATGACTTGCATAGGAGAATGAACGATGTCCACATTCAACGAAACCTCAATCGATTACGACGACGAGAATCCGCCGGAGGAATCCAATAACCGCACGTTCCTGTTTGCCGCGGGCGGGTTGGGTCTGCTGGTGTTGCTTGCCTTGCTGTGTCTCGGCGCGTATGTATGGTACTCGTTGAATAATAACCAATCCGCTTCGCAGACGGCGTTGGCGGAACAAACGCGCCAAGCCGCGACGATCCAGGCTGGGTTGACTCAGACCGGGGTAGCCAACGCGCTGACCGCCACCGCCGGCGCGACCGCCACCCTGCCTCCCACCAATACGCCGGTTATCGCTCAGGCGACCAATACCGCCGGAACGCCGGGCGCCGCCACTGCCACCCCCGGCGGGCCTACCTTCACCCCCAGCGGGCCCACCTTCACCCCGAACGTCCCCGCCACGGCAACAGTGGGCGCGGCGTTCACGCAGATCGCCAATACCACCCAGACCGTCATTCCCACCTCGACCGCCTTACCCAACACCGGCTTCGCCGATGAAGTGGGTATCCCCAGTTTGTTCTTCGCCGCGCTCGCGCTGGTGGTTGTGATCTTTTTGGCGAGAAGGTTAAGAGCCGCGCCGGGGAGATAAAGTTCTTATTCAGGGCTTACGCAGAATGAGTATTTTGTCCGCTAATCTACGCCAATCCCCGCGAATTTTCAAAGGAATAGCGAAAGCTCGCGAAGAGTAGTGGATAAATCTTGGGTTTTGCGTAAGTCCTATTATTGAGATGCACAGACCCTAAAGGTATTCATCCTTTAGGGTCTGTGTTTTTCATCGAAGTTGTCAGACAGATTCTGTAGCCTGTTTTGTAGCCTGGGGTGTGGGACAATGATTCGCAAAACAAAAACTACTACCCTGTGGCAAGGGGGAACGTGACCAATGAACCCAACCCAACCCAACCCAACCCAACCCAACCCAACCATGAAAGGGACATTAAGCGCCCGCGAATTTGAGGTATTGGAATTGACTGCACATGGGCGCAACGCTCGCGAGATCGCATTCGTTCTTGGAATTGAGGAATGTACAGTCCGCTTTCACATCAAAAATATCCTCAGTAAACTCAAGGTAAGGAACTGTGCCGCGGCTGTGTACCTTGCCTTAAAAAATGGATGGATCGCGTAGCCCTAGCTCCTATTGCTTCAAAGCAATAGGTACTTGAAAAGACTATCAATTTAGATAGTTGTATTTGCGCTTGGTTTTTGGTACGCTGTTCATTGACAAAGACAGGAAAATTTTGATACTGGCAACTTCCATATTCAGGAGGATTCTATGCGAACTCACTTAAGTACAAAAAAGAAGATGCAAAGCGATCATTTTCGCCTCAGAAAAAGATTTCTGACAAATGTAGGTGTAGTTGTTCTCTTGATAATTGGGTTAGGGTTTTTATTTGTCCCTCAGAAAGCATACGGACAACAGCCAGAACCGATGAGTGATGGATTGCTTTATCTCCAGTCTGATGCTCCCGGCCGTTCCCAAATAACTCATAAATCAGAACCATTAGGCGATGAAGATTCTGAAATCGAAGACACCTTTATCCCAGCTGGTTGCGCGACTCTCGGCATGTACGCGTCCCCGCATGGACCGTGGCTGGCAATTGACATAACCTGCGAGGCAAGCGGGTTTGTGCAAGTAATTAATGTTGCGTCAGGCAAGGGTGTTGATTTAGATTTAAATCTAACCCAGGACAGTTCTTTTCTTAATTGGGCTCCAACTGGAAATGAAATTATCTTGAGAGACGGAAACCTGCCAAACTCCCGTGTCTACCAGATCCAAATCAATAGTGGCAAGCATCAGCAATTATCGGTTCCAGGCAATACATATGATATAGCCCTTTCAACGAATGGCAGGCGTATGATCTATTCCCTCACGCAGGGTTTGGGCTATGGCAGTGAAACCTGGATCGCAGACATTGACGGCGGGAATGCGCAGCGCATACTGGTAGAGCCAAATCATATCATCGCTTTTGCTCATTGGTCACCGTCTGAAAAAGAGATCGCCTATATTCGCATGCCCGATTCGAATATTCCGTTTACCATTGGCGAACTCTGGGTGATGGGAGGTGATGGAGAGAATCCTGCATTGTTAGGCTATGCAGACGCCGGACACGGTTACCGACCCGCATGGTCACCGGATAGCCAACAAATTGCTTTTGTTGTGCGAGAACAAAATGGCGAGGAAATCGATTCAACAGGTTATGACGCCGATTATATTGCCGATAAGTTGATTAGCAATATCTATATCGCTGATCTACGAGATCGAAAAATCTTGAAGATGACTCGGTTTGAAGGAGCATTGACTGAAACCCCGGTCTGGTCACCCGATGGAGAATATCTTGCCTTCAACACGACAGCAGGCGGTAGTGGAATGGATATATGGGTTCTTGATATGCTTAATAACAAGCTGAATCAAGTGACTCATGGCGCGAATGCTCGCCACCCAGCCTGGTTGTCTGTTCCGTAGTCAGGGTAAAAGAAAATGTGGTGGAAAAGATCTGTTTTGAAAGCAATAGTGTCGTTACTCGCCTTATTCCCCGTTCTATTGGCTTGTCAACCGGGTGAGGTGTCTACGCCCTCAGAAACAGCAACGCAACATCTCCAAGCGGCAACCTTGATATCACCCTCTCCAATTGCAGAAACACCTATTGTCACTTTGACTGCTAAAGTATTGCCTACGCTCACCACCACAAATACTCCACAACAAGATGAGACGACTCCTGTAGAACGATTATGGTTCAGTGTAGCGGCAGGTGGAGCAGTTTCACGCCCTGATTGGGTAATTGCATTTGCTAATTCCGATGGAACGGGCTTGGAAATGCCCACTCTTTTTGAGCCTTATCGTTCAATTGGAAATGCTGGTAGAAACTTGGCTTGGTCTCCGGATGGTCGGTATCTAGCATTTGATGGCGCAAACGAAACATATTCATGCAATATCCCGGTAGGCACGGATTGTTTTAAGACAAATTATGGAATTTCTATTGCAGACATGGAAAACTCTTTAATTACCAATCACTTGGAAGGCACGTTGACCAATCCTTCGTGGTCGCCTTATAGTCAATACATTGTCATTTCTAGGAAAGACCTTCAAGCCGACCCAAAAAATCTGGAAAGCGGGACTGGTTATTTATTCAGATATGATATAAAAACCAGACAAAGCCAGCAATTAACTAGCGGAACTTTAAGTGACATATACCCTGCCTGGTCTCCTGATGGCAACTGGATCGCTTTTCTTCGCTATACCTCAGATTTACCGCGCTGCGGACCCGTCCCTTCACTCATTTTAGATTGTAACCATGCCAGTCTATACCTCATTCATCCGGATGGGACAGGTTTGAAATTGCTAATTGATGATGTTCGTATTGAGGCAGGTGATGGTGGTGACCATCTTCCTTACAATGCCCCTGTTTGGTCTCCGGATGGCAATTGGCTTGCTGTGCTTGTTGGCAATGAACAATCAGATATCGCACTGGTCAATGTTGATAATAATGAGGTTAAATTATTAGTAGTCAATGAGGCGAAAGATTATTATCCTGCTTGGTCTCCCGATGGCAGTACCCTAGCATTTGTCAGTAATCGCGAGGGGAATCATGAAATATACCTAATCTCTGCTGATGGGACAAATCTGGTAAATCTTACACAAAATACGGTCAACGATTTTGCGCCCGTTTGGTCACCGAGTGGACGTTACATTGCCTTTTTATCAGATTATAAGCTTTTTGTGATGAATGCCGATGGAAGTGAGTTGGCAGAAATAATGGGTAAATATATATTTGCAGTTGGACGACCAACATGGTTATCTGTTCCGTAGGCAAACAAGATGTTGATCAACAAAGTAATAAGCAACAAGTCGAATTTATATACATTGCTGGCTTTAATGACGATCTTGGTTGCCTGCAAGCCAGTTAAAACATCCGCGCCGATAACACTAACCCAACAGGCTCCTACTGCAACTACGATTATATCTACGCTGACTGCGTCAACACCGACACCAACTATAGCTGTAACTGCACCCCCCACCTTAATACCCTCTGCTACTTCATTGTCTACCCCTGCAACTCCCTACCCTGAAGAATGGTTGGCATTTGTTGATCGAAAACCCACGGGGATTTTCCCGAATACCTTCATTTCTTTTATCCGCCATGATGGAAGCGGTTTGTTCCATCCTAAGATGTTCGAAAAGTTCTATGATATGGTCGAATATTCATTAGTCTGGTCGCCGGATGGGAAATACCTGTTGTTTGATTGGAGCGATTTTGGTCCAACGATGACCAGGAGACCAGCCATTCATGTGGCAGATCCACTACAAAAAAAAGTGACTCTGGTAGCTGCGAACAATGCCTGGGTCTTTCCATCCTGGTCACCTGACAGCGAATGGTTTGCTACTTCTCTCCTGACAACTGTAACGAATCAGGAAGGAAAGGAGCAGGATACTTACAACCTCTTTCGAGTGAATTCAAGTACATTCCAAAAAGACCGAATTACAACCAGCACATCCAGCGATCTATTTCCAAGCTGGTCACCTGATGGCAAGTGGATTGCATTCTTGCGATATACACCAGAGTCTATGACACCAAAACCGGGTACTGGCACAGAGTGTGGAAGGATTCCAGACCCTTCAGACTTTTATACAGGTTGTATCTATGCAGATCTTTATATCACTCGCAGAGATGGGAGCAATTCTGTGCTCTTGCTGAAATCCGTTTATATTCGCATGGATCGGGATCAAAGAGATAGTGTTTACAACAATCCCTCTTGGTCACCAGACAGCAAGTGGTTGGCAGTGTTGACCGGTAGTGAGCAGCCGGATATTACCTTGATAAACATCGAGACCGGAGAAACACGAGTGTTGGTATCAGACCCGGCGCTGGATATTTACCCTGTCTGGTCGCCCGACGGCAGTAGATTGGCATTTGTCAGCGACCGAGAAGGGAATGAAGAAATCTATCTGATTTCTCCTGATGGAAGCAACCTGGTCAATTTGACCAACAATGCTGGAAGCGATTTTAATCCAGTGTGGTCGCCTAGCGGGCGATATATTGCCTTTCTTTCCACTCGGGATGGATTGTTTTCCCTATACGTGATGAATGCCGATGGAAGTAACCAAACAAAAGCTTATGAAGGCTTGGTTTACACACGACCAACTTGGTTCCCTTTGATCGGTGTGGATTTGAAGAAATATTTCGGTTTTGGAAATGAATGATTTTCGTAATGGAGGCTAATGATGTTCAATACTTCTCAAAAAATTCGAAGGTTCTTAACGCATATCCTTTCACTTGTTTTGCTAACATCTTTAATCGTAGTCACACCTACACCAAAGAAGGTATCAGCATCCCAGGCAGAGTTACAGCAAGGTCAATTCGTAGTACCTTTCCTCTACCCGCCTTATCCTGGTGCTGTAACAGAGAACTCAATTTTTGATCATCACTTACCAACCTACGAGACAACTGATTTTACAATATTGTCTTATACAGGGCATGAAGCTACGGGTTCATGTACTGATAAAGTCTGTTATAGCGAGAGCCTCAACCGCTACCTTTCCTATGACGGCCATCCAGGGATTGACTACGGCGCTGACTACCTACCCGTATTTGCTTCTGCTGATGCTGATCAAGTTCTTTCCGCTGGATGGGATTCCCCCACAGACCATAGGGCAGGCTTAGGTTTATATGTTCGTCTTCACCACCCAAACAACTACGAGACATATTACGGGCACCTTAGTACCATTTCTGTGAGCAGTTGTACTTTCGCTGGTTGCGTTAACATCGCTCATGGCGAGGTGATAGGCATTAGCGGAAATACAGGCTCGTCGAGTGGACCTCATTTGCATTTCGAAGTTCATAATCCGGATCCCAGTAAAATAGAAAGTCGAAGGGTAATTGACCCTTACGGTTGGAATCCAAATCGTTCAGATCTCCCACCAAGTGATACTCAAAATGATCTTTGGACCGATACTTGGCGTTCTAATCCTAATCAATCATTGTGGCTGGACTATCCTGAAATCAGTAACACGAATTCGGTCTTATACGCCCTTAATGAAGGCAACCCGCTGACATACCCACTTTTCCCTGGCTCCAGCAATAGCACTCTCATCGATGATTATGGGCATATTCTTGCTGCGAATAATGGCCAGTTGCCTCCTGGTAGCTCGCCAAGCTTTACAGCCGATGCGTGTTGGACTATACCAAACGAAGATCCGTTAACAAGTATCGATCCTGCGTATTATGCTATCAATCAATATAAATTGCGTGCCCTGACGAACGCAGCAGAATGTTCAGCTACGTGGTCGCTACCAGCGGACCAACCCAGTGGAAACTATGCAATATACGTACATCTCCCGGGTACTACCAACAATCCAGTAGCGAATAGTGTGCCATACCGCATATATGCAGATGGAGATGAAGTAGCAAAGGTTCTTGTAAATCAAGGGGAAATTGAATCTTATCTTGAGTCTCAGGCTAGTAGCCCGGATTTTACAACGAATGCTGCCTGGCTCTATGTTGGCTCTTACTTCTTTGTTCAAGGGGAAGATAATTACATTAGCGTGAGCAACATTCCGGAAGAAACAATACAGGCTGGTGGAATAGTTATTGCTGACGCTGTTAAGTTTCTCTCAGTAGATTCCGGAAATATTGACATCGCGCTGATCATTGACAGTTCAGGTAGTATGGGGTCGAACGATCCGGGAAACAAACGCCTGCAAGCCTCGCGCTTTTTCGTCACAAGCGCGGCAATTCAAGGTGATTATGTTGGTATCGTGGATTTTGACAGTTCTGTTCGAGTCGCTACCAATCCACCGCTCCAGAAGTTGCACGAGAATAATACCAGTGTTATCGCGGCTATTAACACTATTAACTCGTCGGGTGGAACGAATATTGGCAATGGTGTCCAAAGTGGATGTGACATTCTCAATTTATCTGATCGCTCAGACTATAAAAAAGGCGCGATCCTCTTGACCGATGGCGTGGGCAGTTTCTCCAATCAAGATCAGTGCTTTAAGAGTAAGGGCTGGCCCATCTTCACATTTGGTTTTGGACAGGCGAATGATACACAACTGCAACAGATCGCTTTCAATACGGGAGGAAGATATAAGCGTGTAAGTAACTTGAACAGCCTGACCTGTGAATTTATTCGAGTTCGCTCCTTGATAGCGAATGTCGAGCCTCCACCTTGTCTTCCGTACAATGTACCTCAATTGGCTTCGATATTCTTCTCACAGACAGTCGCTCCTGGACAAGCACAAGCAACCTTCTCAACCGGTTGGCCCGGCAGTGATGTGGTGATGACATTAACATCTCCTTCCGGTCGTGTGATTGATAGAAATACGGTTGCGCCTGATGTAATTCATGAAAATGGGTCTACTTATGAGGTCTACACGATTGCAAATCCGGAAGCAGGTATTTGGCAGGTGAATTTGTATGGAGCGAATGTTCCAGCCGCAGGCGAGGAAGTTATTTTCGGATTTGCCAGTGTGCCCGCTCTAGAAGGTGGTTTCCCCTCCACCCCGGTTCTGGACGACTACAACCGTGCCAACGGCGCGATCGGGGGGAACTGGACAGGGAACCCCTCGAAATATGCGATCGCCTCCAACCAACTGCTGGTGACCTCCAACGACTCCAACTCGGATATCTACTTCAGCGGTCAAGCCTTCGGCGCGGACCAGGAAGCGTACATCACCTTTGCCAACATCCACGCAACGGCGGCAGAACAGGACTTGATCCTCAAAGCGCAAAGCAGTACCACGTGGGGAAGCGGCATGATCGAAGTGCTGTACGACGCCCCGAACCAGCGCGTCCAAGTCTGGACGTGGGAATGGCCCGCAGGCTGGGCACAGCACGGCGCGGATATCCCCGTCACCTTCGTCAATGGTGACACCTTCGGCGCGCGCGCCCTCGCTAATGGCAACGTGGAAGTGTACAAGAACGGTGAATTGTTGGGCGTGCGCGATGTGACAAGTTGGTCGTATTATGATCAAGGCGGCTACATCGGCTTGTGGTTCGTCGGCGCGAACGGCGCTCGGCTGGATGACTTCGGCGGCGGCACGCTTCCAAGCGGAATGCAGGCGCTGATGGCAGACGCGCCCGCGTCAACAAGTCAAACAGGCATGACCGCGGCGCAACGGAATGTGAAGACAAACTCCGCGTCTCCATTCTGGCAGGGCATTCCGCTGAAAACAAATCAAATCGCGAGCGTCACGTTTGCCAACCTGCAAGCCAGCGTCAAACCGCAGAGCAACGGGATATGGGGAGAGAACACCGTTCAAGTGTTGTACGATGTTCCCAACCAGCGCATACAAGTGTGGCGATATGATCCCGCCAAAGGCTGGACGCAGATCGGGAAGGATATCCCCACAAAGTTCACGGCGGGAGATGTCTTCACCGTCCGCGTTCTCTCTGGCGGCACGCTGGAAATCTCACGCAATGGAAAACTGCTTGCGAAACGCAAAGCCAGCCCATAAACTTCCCCTCGCAAAAAGACCTCCGTGTTTCACAGAGTTCAGGCGACAGTTGCACTGTCGCCTGTCTTGACGCACGATTTGCCGCGCAAATCGTGCGTCAAGAACTTGTTTTCGTGATCTATTGCATACAACAACTCGCAAAAAGACCTCCGTGTTTCATCGACACGGAGGTCTTGACTGTCACACCACGCTCTTCGCCACCTGTTCGCCATAACCAAGCAAGGATTTCACCATCGTTTGAGTCCGCCCTTCGGCATAGACTCGCAGAACGGGTTCCGTCCCTGACGGGCGAATCAACAACCACGAATCATCCGCCATGATGTATTTGACGCCGTCGCGTTGACTCACCTCGGTGACCTTCTCGCCTCCGATCTTAGTAGGAGCCTGATTCGTGAGGAATTCGGTCATCTCTTTTTTGGCGACGGGGCGGCTGAGGCGCAAGTCGGTCCGTTCGTAGAAGGCGGGACCGACATCCGCAAGTAAATCTTCCACCATGCCGTGTAATGTTTTCCCCGATTGCGCGATCACCTCCACCAACAACAGCCCCATGATGGGACCGTCGCCCTCGGGGATATGTCCCTTGAACGAGATGCCGCCCGATTCCTCGCCGCCGATGAGCACATCTTCCCGCAGCATGTGGTCAGCGATGTGGTTAAACCCAACGGGCGTTTCGAAAAGTTTCAAGCCGTAGCGTTTTGCAAGACGATCGATCATGCGCGTTGTGGAGACCGTGCGCACCACCGCGCCGCTCCAGCCGCGTTTTTCTACGAGATATTTCAACGATAAAGCCATAAGCTTGTGGGGATCAACAAACGCGCCGCGTTCGTCCATTGCGCCGATTCGGTCCGCGTCGCCGTCGGTCACTACGCCGAAGGTTCCCATCCCCGCGCTGATGGCGGAGGCGAGCGCGCCAAGATTTTTCGCGATCGGTTCCGGGTGAACTCCGCCAAAGCCGGGGTTCATCTCGCCGCGAATCTCAGAGATTTCACAACCTGTTCCCTGCAAAAATGACTTGATGACCCCGCGACCCGAGCCGAACATGGCATCCACAACAAACCGTTGTGGGTTGTCTGCGATGGCGTCTGTGTTGATCAATGTTCGCAAGTGATCGAAGTACGCGGGCAACGGGTTGAACTTTTGGATCAACTTCGCCTCGCGCGCTTTTTTGAAATCCATCAAGTTGGGTCCGCGCGCCTGTTCTTCGTTGTCGTTGATGTAGACTTCCACGCGGCGGCATTGTTCGGGCAGGGCAGAGCCGCCGAACGCTCCCTTGAGTTTGACCCCGTTATATCGAGGCGCGTTGTGCGAGGCGGTGATCATCACGCCCGCGATCGCGCGATTATGTTTTACCGCGTACGAGATCGCGGGCGTCGGCGAATCGGATTGGGCGAGCAGGACGGTGAACCCGTTGGCGGCGAGCACGCGGGCAACTTCCCCGGCGAAACGATCCGAGAGGAAGCGGGTGTCGAATCCCACCACGATCTTTTTTGGGTCGGGCATATGCTCGTCGTCCCCTCCCTTGTCCCAATGTTCTGAGTCAACGGCATCGGCGATGGCTTGCGCCACGATGCGCAAATTGTCGAATGTGAACGAGTCGGAGATCACGGCTCTCCAGCCGTCGGTTCCAAAATGAATAGGCATGAACATTCCTTTATGTGAAGTACAAAGTTGGCGAGCCGCCAAGAAAGCAATTTCTTCGCCCTCTTCGCGATACAAATTTCAAGGTGTTGAGGTTACGTCCGGCGTGGGCGAAGGTTGCCAATCGGCGATGGGCGTGGCGGTGACGAGCACCGCCTGGATCATCCAACCCTCCACGCGCGCATCGTTGACGGTGGCGAACACGCGCACCCAGATAACTCCTTTGACATCTTGAAAATCATTCGGCACGATGGTGACGGTCGCGCCGTTGCCCAGAGTTGCGATAACTTTCCCGCCCGGCTTTTCGCGGATGAACGCCCCGCCTCCTTCCGCCGCGCGAATTTGGGCAATGATGGGGGTGGGTTCGGCTGTGATAGTTGATGTCGATGTTTCAGTGGGCGGCAATGTGGATTGCGCGGTTGGGCGCGGCGTGCGTGAAGAAGTGATTGTGGGGACGCCCACGAACACTGTGGGTGCGGCAGGTTTGGTGGCGGAGTTCGTGGCTAGAGTGGACGGCGGCGGCGTGGGCGTGGAAGTCCGCTGGGTGAGTGGGGCAGGCAGGGGCGTGGACAGACCCGTCTGTAGTTTTATCCATTGATCGAAGCCGGTTAAAAATATCGTCGTCGCAAGAATCGTCGCAAGCGCGAATCCCGTCAGGGCTATGCCGCTAACGGTGGTGGGATAAAACCGTAAAAAGAAGAGGGTGACGAGGGCGAAGAATGTCGCCCAGGCAAAGTGAACGACGAAGACCAGCAAGCCTTGCGGCCAGAGTTCCGCGGCGGCGATTCCGCTCCCCAAACCGAAGCCCGCCGCGCAGAGCGGCGTGTACAACACGGATGAGATCAACGCACTGGGAAGGTAGGGCAATGTTTCGGAGCGCACGAAGGAGATGGTGAAAATGATCGAGCCGATGGTGAGGATGACGAAACTGGGCCACCATAAGCGGCTGAGCGTGAACGCTTCATTAAAGTTGAGCGGGCCGAAAATGCGCGAGGCGTATCCCGCGAGCAAGCCGCTTGCGAAAACGAGAAACGCGCTCAAGAGCAAGGCGGCAAACGTTTGCGCGAACAGTCGGAACGAGCCTGCGATGGCGGCGAGTGAAAGCCCGATCCATGGGGTAAGCACAGGGGCGACGAGGATGCCGAAGAAGATCAATGCCAGCGAGTTGACGAAGTATCCCACGCCGATGATCACGCCCGCCACAAGCGAGAAGACGAAGAGTTCATACGATGGATAAGCGCGGCGGGCAAGATGTTCAAACAACGCGGCGCGTTCCGCTTCATCCGATGGGAAGTAAGCTCGGCGTAAGGCGCGGCGGCGGCGGGCGCGCGCGGAGACAAATTCGGGTTCAGGTTGTGGTGTCGGTTCGTTGATTTCCATCGTGGCAATTATACAGGGATAAAAGCGCGAATGGGAACTGCGTCTCTGGGGTCTCTAGGAATCGTCGTGATCACGAACTCTTTGGACACGGATAACACGGTATCACACGGATTTTTATTGGATTTTATCCGTGATATTCCGCGAAATCCGTCCAATCTGTGTGCAGAATTACGGCAATTACCAAAGAATCCGTCTCTGTAAGATGAAGTGTGCCGCTTCATCGCGGGGGGATTGCCTACTTCTATTATTGACAGGTTTATCGCCTCGGGTATAATTCCCGCCGCACGTTTGGCTCCGTAGCTCAATTGGCAGAGCAGTTGACTCTTAATCAATTGGTTGAGGGTTCGAGTCCCCCCGGAGTCACAGAAATAAAGCCTCCCAATTGGGAGGCTTTTTGTTCGCCGCTTGTTTTGAGGTTTTATCCTTGTAAAAATCTCTTCGCTGTTTCTGCCAGCATCGCTGTGCCGATGGGCATGGCGCGTTCATCAATATCGAACTTGGGATGATGGAGCAGGTAGCCCTCATGCCCAGCCTTTTGCGTTCCGAGCGTGTACATTGCGCCGGGGGCGTGTTTCATGAATTCGCCGAAGTCCTCCGCGCCAAGGGTCTTTTGAAGTTCACTGACATTATCCGCGCCGAGCAGGTCTTTGCCAGTTTTTTCGATCATCTCCGAGACAAACTCATCGTTGATCATCGGCGGACCGCCCACGTCGTAGCCCAGTTCGTAGTCGCCGCCCAGCGCTTTGACAATGTCGAAGGCGCGTTTGATCTCGGCGTAAATTTGTTGATGCACAGCCTCATCCGTGAAGCGCAGTGTGCCAGTGATCTTCACTTCTTCGGGGATGACATTTTCCGCAAACCCGCCGTTGATCGAGCCGATGCTCACCACCGCAGGCTCGAACGGATTGATCCTGCGCGAAATGATCGCGTTTAATGCGATGATGACATGCGCCGTCAGATAAAACGGGTCAACGGTCTTGTCGGGATGCGCGCCGTGCCCGCCCTTGCCTTTGACGACCGCGTGCCACGAATCGACTCCGCCTGACGACGGTCCCGCGCTGATGCTGATCGTGCCGACGGGTCGAGTTGGGTCAACGTGTTGCGCGATGACATAATCCACGCCTTGCATCGCGCCTTCATCGGACATTCTCTGCGCGCCGCTTTTGCCTTCATTATCAACGGTCTCTTCGCAAGGCTGAAAAAGGAATCGCACACGCCCAGGTAATTTTTCTTTCGATAACAATAGCGCCGCGCCGAGAGCCATCGCGGTATGTGAATCGTGTCCGCAGGCGTGCATCGCGCCTTTGTTCTGCGAGACATATTCCGCGTCGTTCATCTCAAGGATGGGGAGCGCGTCCATATCCGCGCGGATGGCGATCATCTTGCCGCCCTCGCCGATCTCCGCAACAACGCCGGTCTTCCCCACATTGCGTTTGACTCGGTACCCCATCTTCTCCAACTCGTCGGCAACGATCTTCGACGTGCGATGTAACTCGAATCCGATCTCGGGGTGCATGTGGAAGTCGCGCCGCCATTCGATGAGTTCTTCTGATATTGCGTGTGATTGTTTGAGCATAATAATCTCCTAACTTCGGTGGTTGAGTAGCGACGCCGTTCGTTGGCGTCGCGTATCGAAACCACCAGTGTTCATGAATCATAATATTTGCATGTTGCCTGCTGGTTTCGACTGCTTGCGCTCAACCAGCGATTACTTCTTTTTCTTCACCGTCTCCTTCTCAGCCGCCGCAAGGATTCGATCCAACTCAATCTCCTGTTGCGGTTCAAGCGGCGGCACAACATGTTCGCGCAAGATTCGCTCCGCTTCATCTGTCGCGTAATCTGCCATTTGCTTGCGTCCCATTTTTTCCTCCCAAGTATCCCACGAATTTCTTTCAGCGAGTTTGGTCAGCGCCATTTCACCCGCGCGGAGATGTTTGAGCGTGTGTTTGCTCGCGAGATAGTTGCGGTTGGTATCCATCACCGTGTTGATGATCTCAACCGCGAGATGTTCTGCATCCGCGGACAACCCCGCGCGTTGACGGAGGACACTCTTCGCCAGCTCGTTGTCCAAGACCATTTGCGCGAACGAGCCCATGACTCCCGCTTCCATTTCGCCGATGCCCGAGAGTTCGTCCGCGCCAGCCAGGGCGGGGAGAGAGGTGTTGAGTCCGCGTTCGAAGGCGTTCTGCGCGTCGAGGGTGTGCGCGTTCGTGGAGAATCCATATACGTTAACGGCGAACCCGTAAAAATGTCCGAGTTGAACCGTGGCGGCGGATGACATGCCGAGCTCGACTCCGCCCCAGATCAATCCCGTGCGCGGCTCCAGCATCCCGAGTCGTCCGCAATAGACGACGCCGCATCCTGGATTAATACATTGCGCGAGAACGAGGGGGGCGAGAGTCTCCGCGCTTTGTTGGACGAGACTGCCAGTGATCGTCATCGGCGAAGTCGCGCCGCCAGTGGGCGCGGGCAAATTGGAATGGATGACGCCCGCGTGCGCCATATCCATCACGGCTTGCGCGGCGACGTCGTGCATCGTGAGCGGGCTGACGGGGGAGAGGGAGAGCGTGAGTTCGCGCGGAGGCGTGCCGACGACTGCCGCCATCTCGACCGCATATTTTGCCTCATGCCCAAATTGGATGCCAGGACCTTGCACGGGTTTCGTCGTGTTCGAGAGCGTGTGACGAAACATGTGCAGAGCCATCATCTCGTTCGGCACATCGGGCGGAGTGAAAAACGGCGTAACCGTGTTGCAGTTGGGGAGCGCATCCAGCACGCGCGTGGCGTTGATGCAGTCTTCCTGCGTCGCGGTGTGATGCGTGCCTGTGCGCGCGTCGAACACATCGCGCGCGCCGCCGAGATTATGGAAATATAAATTTCCCCCGCCCAGTTCGTTGACCGTGCCGTTGCGTCCGCGAATCACGGGGCGTTTGTTTGCCTTTGCGATGCTATCCATCACGAGATTCGGCGGGAAGCACACGCGATTCTCTTTGAGCGTGCATCCCGCGTCGGTGAGGATGTCGAGGCTGGGCTTGTGCGTCCAGATGATGCCGATCTCTTGCATGATCCTCATCGTCGCTTCGTGCATGGCTTTGATGTCTTCGTCGGATAAGAACTTGAGGGGTTTCATTTATCTCCTCGTTCGATTCGTGTTTCGGTGGTTGGCTCGCGCTGAGCGGAGCGTCCTTCGTCTGCGTTCGTCGCTGTCGTTCCTCACTCCGCTCAGGACGAGAAGGATATTAGCAAAGAGCGCAGACGAAGCGTCGCTGCCGTATCGAAACCACCACGCCGTAAAGTAAATCTTGTAACAATAATTTCTTTGCGTACCTGTGGTTTCGACTGCTTGCGCTCAACCACCGAGGTATCTTACCAAGAACTCCACTCTCCTCGACTCCGCATCCAACACATTCTCTATCTTCAAAAACTCATGCCCTTCATCTTCATACAACAATAACTCAACATCCTTACCAAGTGAAACAAGTTTATCACGAGCCTCCAGCGAATCGGATGCGGGACAGCGCGGGTCGTTGCCTCCGCAGATCAATTGCACGGGCGCGTTGATCCGATCCAAAAAGAAGTATGGCGAGGCGTTATACCAGCGCGAATAATTTTCCTGTGGGTCGCCCATGTTCTCGATGTTCCAATGTTGCAGGTCTTCGCGCGAATCATCATGCGACTTGAACCAATTCATGAACGGCACCAACGCCGAACCCGCGCACCACAATTCGGGGAATTGAGTCAAACACGTCATCGTCAAATATCCGCCGTGACTCCGTCCCGTCACCGCGATTTTATTTTTCAGCGCAAGCCCCTCACGGATCAAATACTGCGCGCCCGCCGCCACATCGCGCGTGTCCACGCCGCCCATGTCAAACCGCGCCGCATATTGCCACGCGCGCCCATAACCCGTCGAGCCGCGATAATTCGGCGCGAGCACCACATAGCCTCGGCTCGCAAAATGCGCCATCGCCACATTCCATTCCATCGCATATTGCCAATTCGGTCCGCCGTGAATCATCACCACTGCGGGCGCGGGCAATTTTTCAGGACGAAATAACAACGCGGGAATTTTGACTCCATCCATGCCCTCATAAAAAATTTCTTCAGGTATGATAAATTCTTCGCGCGATAAATTCTCGGGCATCGAATTTGTCAACTGGATTGCTTCGCCTGACTCGACATCAATCATCCATAGATCGGATGGCTGGGATGGACTGCTGAAAGTCGTCACCATCCGCTTCGAATCGGACGTCAACCTGATTCCGCTGTGGATGCCTTTTCCCACCTGATAGTTTGCGATGTCACTCTGAGGGAGCGATTGTTGCGACCGAAGAGTCTCGCTCGTCGTGGTAGAGATGCTTCGTCGCAAAGAGCGCTCCTCAGCATGACATATCTCAATCCAATTGACCGCGCCTTTGCTCAGCGCGTAGGCAATTTGGATTCTAGAATCTTGCTTATTGTTTTCCAACAGCAAGCTGTTGGACTCCAAAAAAACTGGCGATTGCGAATCGCCTTCGTTGTTTGTCAGCCATGTGATTTGTTTTGATTCTAGATCGTACAGCCCAATGTCAAACCAATCGTTGACATCGGAATGAAATACGAGTTGTTTCCCGTCGGGCGACCACTTTGGCGCGTGGGCATTGATGGGCATGTCACCCTGAGTGATAGCGAAGGGTCTCCGTGACGGTGGTAGAGATTCTTCGGACGTTGAAGCGTCCTCAGAATGACATGATTCGATATCAACAACAAAAATCCCATAGTCCTGTCCGTGCATTTCGCAACACACTGCGAGATGTTTTCCGACAGGCGACCATTCCACTCGCCAGGCGGGGTGACCTGTATCCAAAATAAATTTTGGATTACTTCCGTTGGCTGAAATTGTGTACGCGCTGAAATGTCCCTGTTCGTTGCTGAGGAAGGCGAGTTGTGTCCCATCGGGAGACCAGCAGAAGTTAGGTTGCAGTGCGTGCGAGATGTTGGGGGTTAGGTCGGTGTGTTGCTTTGATTCAAAATCGTAGACAATGAGGTGGTAACTTTCACTGCCGTCTGTGTCGAGGACGTAGGCGAGTTGTCGTCCGTTGGGGGAGTAGCGCGGGTTGAATTTTCCGCCTGTGCCAGAGGTGATGATCATATGCGCTTCGTCTTCGCTCTTTACTCCTGATGTCATCGTCCTGAGCGGAGTGAGGAGCGGTTCTTGCGACGAATGCAGACGAAGGACGCTCCGCTCAGCGCGAGATAAATCCAATTCGTAAATTTGCCATGCGCCTGTTTTGTTCCATGCGAAGGCGATTTTGGTGTTGTCGGGGGAAATGTCGAAGAGGGAGTCAACGTGTGGGACGCGGAGGAGGTCGGTGAGGGTGAGCATGGGGTGGAGGCAGACACGGAAACATATAAACAAGTACACAAGTGGACACGCGTTTACCTGTTTACGTGTGTATTTGTATACTTGTATACTCGTCAGCTAGTTACGATAGATGGCGATTCGTCCAATGATGGCAACGCCTCTATGCCCACTCTTTGGGCGAAGCCAGCATGAAGATGAAGGCGTGGAGCGCAGGAAACAACTTTGCGCCGAAACGTTAGTTTTTCCTTCTCAAGTCAATCGTGCGTGCTTTAAGATCCTTCGGATCCTTACCAAACAGGAAGATGAGCGCGATCAATACGAACAGGATAAACAAGCACGAAACGACGGAGAATATGACGACCGATGTAAAAGTCGAAGGCGGGAAGACTATGTCAATAGGCGTGGATTTGTCTGCCATGAGCGGCTTGAGCGCGTTTACTGCTTTTTGAACTTGGTCGGGGTTGGTATATAACGTGCTCAAAATGATCGTCTCTCCTGTGGCGGTATTGAATTCCGCGTGAGCGCTGCATCCTTTATTGGGACCGGCTCCTTTGCAGGTGAGTTCGCGTGATATATCGTAAACCTGTTCGGCACTTACTTCCCTGATGGTGACACCGAACAGCGTATCGCGGGCTTGACAGGTATAGACCTGATCGTTCTGCAAATCACAGCGGACAGCCAGCGATGAGACGAGTAATCCGAGTGATAGGAACACGACTACCATAACGACGATTCCAATTAATATTGAAATTATCCTGCGCATATGACATTCTCCTCAAAAAATATACGGTCTGCGCTTCATTATAAGGCGTTAAGACGATTTTATCCTATGCATGACTCGAAAGCTTATGCTTTATGTTCGTTCATATTCTTCCAGCTGGGGCAACGCATCCATGCCAGCTTTTTGGGCGAGGGTCAGCATGAAGGCGTGGAGCGCTGTCGCTTTAGCCTCATCAAGCCGAGGTCGGGAGTAAGAAGCGAGCAGTCCATCCACGATCACTTTTGCGCGGGCGAAGGAATCCAATGAGCCTGCTTCCTTCCAGTTGCGCATCGAGTCGCGGTCAATGACGTTGCTGGGCAGATGCTGTTCTTTGCGGAAGAGTTGCATCGTGATGCGTTGCTTGAGGAAGTCGCCGCCTTTGAAGTTGATGTTGTCGTCGTAGAAACCTGTGGCGAGCGTTTCGGTGTGGAGTTGCACGCCAGCGATCATGCGCTTTGCCATCGCGATACCCTCCGCGTCGATGACGAGTTTTTCGGCGGAGTGGCACGAAAGAAAATCCAACATGCCCGAGCCAGAGATCATGTTGATGCCGCTGAGCGCGCCGATCATTGCGGTGATGCCGCTTTCGAGTCCCGCTTGTGCGTCGACAAGTTTTGAATCGGTCGCGCCGAGGTAGGTGTGCGTGGGCATGTTCAACGATTTTGCAACTTGCGCGTACGAACAATCGAGCATGGCAGTTTCGACCGCGCCCATGGGGGTCGCGCCTTTTTTCATGTCGAAGATGCACGCCGCGCCGCCCCAAACGATGGGCGAACCCGCTTTCGCAAGTTGATGGATGGTGATGCCCGCGAGACATTCTGCGGTGTGTTGCGTGACCGCGCCGAGCAACGTGACGGGCGCCGCCGCGCCTGCAAGCGGAACCGAAACGATCTCGGCAGGGATGCCCGCGCGCGCAAGCGCGATGAGATTGCCCGCCGCGAAGTTGCTCCAAATGAGCGGGGGAGCAGGACACACGTCGAAGATGGCGCGAGGCTTTTCGCGCGAGGCGTCGCGTCCGCCCGCGAGGATGACGAGCATGTCGATCATCTCGTTGACGGTTTTGTTGGTGAACGCGCCAGTGACGATCGGCTTCCTGGAGTACAGTAGCGCGAGATACAGGCGATACGAATCCTGTATTGCTTGCGGCACATCGTGGCAAACCACCGCCGTGGACTGCGCGTCGTATTGCGGAAGTTGCTCCGCGACTTTGATTAACTTGAGAAGGTGATAGGTTTCGGTTGTATCATGCTCGAGCGTTTCGGGGTTGAGCATGGCGATGCCCGACGAGCCAGGGTCGAAGTGGACCGCGTCGCCGCCGTATTTGACCGTGGGATTACCGTCGTAATCGTAGAGATAAAACTCGCGCGGAACGGACTCTAACGCCTTACGCACGATTTGTTCGGGGATGTGGACGACGTTGGTTTCAGTGTCCACTTGCGCGCCAGCGGAGGCGAGAAGTTCCCGCGCTTCGTCGTTGTTGACTTTGACTCCAGGCTTGAGCAGGAGTTGATGCGCTTCGTCGAGGATGCGCTGGATGATGTCGTCGGTGAGGAGGGTGAGTTTGGGTTGCATTATCTACCTCTTTTTTAAACACAAAGGACACGAAGTACACAAAGGAAAAGACAAGGATAAAGAAAAATTATCCACCAATCCACGCTAATCTGCGCGAATGGGGATGAGGTTGTGGTGTGAGGATAGACTTTGGTAGCGGTTTGATTATGCCCGCACGGGCGAAACACCCGTGCTATTCTTACAAAGCCCGCTGAAGCGGACTCACCGACTCTCATGAGTTTGCTCTTGGAAAACCAACAAACCCATCACGAAATTAAAACTTAGTGCTCTTAGTGTCCTTCGTGGTAAAAAATCATTCCTTACCAACCAACTTCTTCGCCAATTGCACCGCGCCGACCGCGTCTTCGGCTGTGCCGTCGGCTTTGATCTTTTCCGCCCAGTCTTTGGTGATCGGCGCTCCGCCAACCATCACTTTGATGCGCGGACGCAAGCCTTCTTTGTCGAGTTCTTCAATTACTTCGCGCTGACGAATCATCGTTGTCGTCAACAACGCGCTCATGCCGATGATCTGCGCGTCGATTTCGAGCGCTTTGCCGATGATCTTTTCGGCGGGCTGGTCCACGCCCAAGTCGGTGACTTCAAATCCCGAAGCGGAAAGCATCGTGCCGACGAGCGTTTTGCCGATCTCGTGAATGTCGCCTTCGACTGTCGCAAGGACAACACGCCCCATCACTTCGCGCGCTTCGCCGAGTTTGAGCAGTTCGGGTTCAAGCACGGCGACGGCGGCTTTCATCGCTTCGCCTGCCATTACCAACTCGGGCAGGAAGGCTTCGCCCGCGCCGAACTGGTCGCCGATGTAGTTGACGCCGACGACGAATCCCTTGGTGATCGTGTCGAGCGGGTGCATGTTCAACTCGATGGATTTTTTTGCAAGTTCGATGGCGATTTCCTTTTCACCTTCGATGATGCTCTGCGCCATTTGCTTATAAAGTTCTTCCGACATGAATAGACTCCTAATTTGATTTCAATCAAAATCGTTGGTTGAGTAGCCCCGCATGCAATTCGCGGGGCGTATCGAAACCAACAGTTTTCAAGAGTTCTCTTGTAACAAAAGATTTATTCTTACTGGTGGTTTCGATACGCGCTTCGCAACGAACGCTCAGCCCTACTCAACCACCGATTACTTTTTTAACAACGACAAAACCTGTTCCTCTTTTTCGCGCAACAACTCGGCAGGGACGGGGTGCTCGAGATATTTCTCCAGCCACTTGCCTGACTCCATCACGTGCTCAACAGAATGTAACGCGGCTTTCAACCCGTCGCGTTTTTTGAGGGCGTTGACGATCAGTGTGTGCTCGTCGTGCATGTCGCTCATACTGCCCGCCAAAATTTCAGGCTTGCGGAAGATGGCTTCGTACAGAATCCAATCTGGGAAGGCGTTGGCAACGACGCCATACAACTTGATGAGCAATTCATTCTTCGTGATGTCTGCGATGGCGGAATGAAATTCGCGACTCAACTTCCGCGCCACGGACATTTCTTTCAGCGAGTTGTGTTTTTTCGACTCGGCAATCGTTCGTTCCAGACGGGCGACCTGCTCAGGCGTTATATTTTTCGCCGCCTCTTGGGCAATGACCACTTCGAGCATGAGACGCAAGCCGTACGCTTCGACCACGTCCTTCATCACGATCTCGCGCACGCGGACGCCGCGATACGGGACGCGTTCCGCCAGGCCCGATGAGACGAGCAAGTCGAGTCCCTCGCGGACGGGGGTCATGCTCACGCCGAGTTGAGTCGCGATCTCGTCCTGCCGCAACCATTCGCCAGGCTTGTACTTGCCCGAGACGATCTTGTCGTGCAGAACGTCGAAGATGTCCTCTTTGAGCGGGCGTTTCTGGATGAACTCGTTTTCTTCAATAATAGGGGAGCGGCTAGCCATCTGCCTCCTTCGGGAAGTGGGTGGGCAGATTATAAATTATATATAATTTTGTGTACAGGAAGTTTTAGGAGGAGGGAGGTTACAAAGATGTTTGTGGGTTATGGCGGCAGGCGCGTTCTTATCTTGCCTTCTTTGCGGTTAAAGATTGAAGTTCCCCACGAATTTTTTCCAACACATTTTCATTCACTCGCCCAAAGGTTTTAACGATAATAGATGTTGCTATCGTGTAAATCTTATCGGCGCGGACTTTGCCAGGGTGGTTGAGTGTCCCCTTTTCTAAATCGCCTGAAGTGATGGTGAAACTATATTCAGTCTCCGCAGGGTTGGAGGTCATAGCGACAACGACGAGATCCGTTGTCTTTTTATTGTAAGCATTGTTGGAAATGACGATAACAGGTCGCCGCTTTTGGGAGGAAAGGTCGGTGAATGGGATTGGAACCGGCAAAATGTCCCCTTGCTCAGGCATTGTTCCAATCCTCATCGTCGTATGAATTATCCCAAAATGCGAGACTGCTTTCCGCCGCGCCGAGTAAATCGCTGAACGATTCTCCCGCTTCCACAATGAAAACGGTCACATGCGCGCCAGCAGGGAATGGGACGGTCAATTCGACCTGTCCGTTTTCGGCGACTTCAACATCGTATTTGAGTGCGGTTTGTGCTGAGGCGTTCATAATCTGTCTCTTTCTAGCTTGCAAACAAGATACAGGCTTGAATATCTTCGGGTTTCAAGTCCTTGTATTCG
This sequence comes from Candidatus Defluviilinea gracilis, assembly GCF_057138825.1. Classification (NCBI taxonomy): domain Bacteria; kingdom Bacillati; phylum Chloroflexota; class Anaerolineae; order Anaerolineales; family Candidatus Villigracilaceae; genus Candidatus Defluviilinea; species Candidatus Defluviilinea gracilis. The sequence goes on along the minus strand of NZ_DBNHEF010000067.1, from coordinate 7,046 downwards.
TCCATAATTTCCGGCGCAGTTTGTCCGTGTGCGAGCATATTCAAGATGAACTCCACCGTCAGGCGCGTTCCGTTGATGACAGGTTTGCCCGCCATAATATTGGGGTTCATGCTAATCCGTTCAAGCAATTTTTGGTCGGTCATGTTTCACCTCGCAACTCGATTATACAGCCAAATTATTCCCTCAACATCCACGCCAGCGGACTGGCGAGCAACACCAAGCCTGTTGTCATCATCAACACTGTGGGGAAGCCGTGACTTTCCGCCAGCGGACCCGTGAGCAACAGCCCCAACGCGCCTGCCGAGAAGATGAAGCCGAGGATGAGTCCCGAGGCGAGAGCCATGCCGCCTGAGATGACTCGCTGGGCAAGCACAACCATGATGCTGTGCACCGCGCCCGTGCAAGCCCCCGCGAGCGGAATCAACGCGTACAGCCACAGCGACCATCCGATCTGGCTGATGATGTAGGTGGGGAATGCCGCGAGGAACAACGCCGTCGCGGCGACTTTGCGTTTGGTGTATTTGTCGCCTAGATGCCCGCCGATGACGTTGCCAATCGCAGAACCGCCCATGTACAAGCCCGCGATGTTGCCATACGTGACCGCGCTTTGACCCAAGTCCTTGATGTATTTCGGGACGAACGCCATCATGTTCGATTGCGCCCATGATTGTAAAGTCGCTACTGCGGCGAGGATGACGATGAATCCGATGCCCGCTTGCAAACGGATTTTTCCATCGTCATGTTTTGGTTTGGGATGCGGATGATTGTGCCGTAGTTGATATGCGAGCGAAACGCCGATGGGAATCGAAATGATGGGAATGATCACTAGCCAATGCAGACCAAGTTGGGCAAGGATCAAGCCTGTGAGAATCGGACCGAGGAAATGTCCGAGCTGACCTGCCATGAAGAACAACGATGTGGAGGTGGTGTCGCGCCCCTTGAGCAGAGCGCGTCCCTGTAGAGTCGCTTGGGCTGTGCCGACAGGATGAAAGGCGGAAGAACCGAGCGCGGCGATGATCAGGCAGATGAATCCGCCCGTCCCCGTCACGTAGATCGCGCCAGTGAAGAATATCGTCATCCACAACACGCCGCCCGCCGCCAGCCAGCGCGGACCGACGCGGTCGGACATCCAGCCGAAGAATGGTTGAGTGATGGACGCCGTCCAGATGTAGATGGTGGTGATGAGCGCGATCTGCGATTCGCTTAGCCCGAGATATGTGAGCAGGACGGGGCGTGCGCTGTTGAACACGTCTACGATGAGGTGGCTGAGCGCGACGGAGGAGAAGAGGGAGTCGAGGAGGAGAGACATTTTGGATTTACGATTGACGATTTGCGATTTTCGATTGGGGATTGATGATTGAGTAGTCCCGCGTGGTCTTTGATCTTGTGTTGTAGTTATGGTTCATTGCTGGTATAGATGATGCCGTTCGATGTATTCGTACACAGATGTTGGGAGATAATAACGAACTGATCTCCCCTCCGCGATGCGACTGCGGATCTCGCGCGAGGCGATCTCCAACAGCGGCGCGTCTACATAATGGACCTTCGAGCGGATGCCAGGCAATTCGCGTTCGAGTTCATCCAAACTTGCTTTTTCGTGCGGACGGCGCATTACGCCGATCCAGTGACAGGCATAGACGATCTCTTTCGGTTGATGCCACGTTGGCAAATCGCGCAGTGAATCTCCGCCGATGATGGGAACAATTTCGGCGTGTGGATTTTGCTCGGCGATCAATTTGATCGTGTCGGATGTGTATTGCGGAGCTGGACGATTGATTTCCACATCTGAAAGTTCGAACGATGGATTATCGGCAATTGCAAGTTTTACCATTGCAAGGCGATGTTCTGTCGGCGTGATGCGTTGATCCAACTTGTGCGGCGGCTCGGGCGTGAGAATCCACAAGAGGCGATCCAACTCCAATTGCGATTGCGCTTCCGAAGCGAGGATCAAATGTCCAAGATGAGGCGGGTCAAACGTCCCGCCGAAGAGACCGATGCGTTGCGGCATGTCGGAAGTATAATTCAAATATGGCAACCAAATCCCGCTATGAAGAACTCAAAGAAAAAATCCATTTTCATAACCATCGCTATCACGTGATGGATTCGCCGATCATCAGCGACGCGGAATTCGACAAACTGCTGAACGAACTCAAGCGGATCGAAGCCGAGCGCCCCGACTGGATCACGGCGGATTCGCCGACGCGTCGCGCGGGAGCCAAGCCCGCCGACCGCTTCGACAAGGTGCGCCACCCCGCGCCGATCCTCTCGCTCGCCAACGCGTTCGGCGCGGACGATGCGCGCGCATGGCTGGAACGAGTCAAACGAATTGATGATCGCGTTGAAAAAGCGAAGTTCGTGGTCGAGCCGAAGATTGACGGCTTGTCGGTTGTCCTGCATTACCGCGATGGAGTCTTCGTGCAAGGCGCGACGCGCGGCGATGGCGAAGTGGGGGAGGATATTACGCAGAATTTGAGGACGATACGTTCTATTCCATTGAAGATTCCTGTGCGGGAGTCGAAAGTCGAAAGTCGAAAGTCGGCGACCTTCGACCTTCGACCTCCGACCTATTTAGTTGTTCGCGGCGAGGCGTTTATGCCTGTGAAAGAATTTGAGGCGTTGAATCGAAAATTGGAGGAAGCGGGCGAGAAGACATATCAAAATCCGCGCAACACGGCGGCGGGATCGTTGCGGCAACTTGACCCAGAGTTAACCGCTTCGCGTCCGCTCACGATTTTGGTGTATCAAATTGTTCACGCGGAAGGCGGGAAGGTTCCAACTAGTCAATGGGAGATTTTGGAATATCTCAAGGCGTTGGGTTTCCCCGTCACTGACATTGCAAAGCGGTTCGATGATTTTGAAAAAGCGATTGCCTACACTGAATCATGGGAAAAGAAACGCGATGACTTGTCCTATGAAACCGATGGCATGGTCATCAAAATTGACGATCTGACTCTTGCTGGTGAACTTGGCTTCGTGGGCAAAGATCCGCGCGGGGCGATCGCGTTCAAGTTCCCCGCCCGCGAGGTGACGACGACTCTCAACGACATCGGCGTGGCGGTGGGGCGGACAGGTGTGCTGACTCCGTACGCGGTGCTTGAAGCGGTGGAGATCGGCGGCGTGATCGTCGAACGCGCCACGTTGCATAACTTCGATTACATCGCGGAGAAAGATATCCGCGTGGGAGATCGCGTGTTGGTGAAACGCGCGGGCGAGGTGATTCCGTATGTGATCGGTCCCGTCGTGGATGCGCGCAAGGGCAAGGAGAAAAAATACAAGCCGCCGACAAAGTGTCCCGCGTGCGGACAGGATGTGGAGCATTTCGAGGGCGAAGTCGCGTGGTACTGCGTCAATGCCGCATGCCCCGCGCAGTTGGTGCGCAACATCGAGCATTTCGTCTCGCGCGGCGCGATGGACATTGAAGGATTGGGAATCAAGATCGTGGAGCAACTCATCGAGTCGGGTTTGGTCAAGGATGTGGCGGATCTGTACACGTTGAAGCGGGATCAATTGCTCGCACTCGAGGGATTCAAAGATAAGAAGACGGATAATCTCTTGACTGCAATTGAGAACTCGAAGACTCAGTCGCTGGCGAGGTTGATCGCCGCGCTGGGAATCCGCGGCGTCGGCGAGGTGATGGCTGGGGATCTGGCGGCAACTTTCCCTGAGTTGGAGGCGTTGTCCAAATCCAGCGCGGAGGAGTTGCAACAGATCGAAGGATTGGGTCCGAACATCGCCGAGTCCATTGTGGATTGGTTCGCGCGCTCGTCGAATCAAAAGTTGTTGAAGAAGTTGAAAGCGGCGGGAATGTGGCCGAAAGGTGGAAAGTCGAAAGTCGAAGGTCGCAAGTCGAATGCGTTCGATGGGATGACGTTCGTGGTGACGGGGACGTTGCCCACGTTCTCGCGCGACGATGCGAAGGCGTTCATCGAGTCGCATGGCGGCAAAGTGACCGACAGCGTCAGCAAGAAGACGAGTTATCTGGTGCTAGGCGAAAACCCAGGCTCGAAGTTCGATAAGGCAAAGTCGTTGGGCGTGAAGATCATCGGCGAAGCGGAATTGAAGAAGTTGGCGAAGTAAAACCCCGAAGGGGTGGAAAGATTATAGAAGGTGATTAGCGTATATATAAATCCCGAAGGGATGATATAGCTTAAAGGCAATGTCACCCCTTCGGGGTTAGGAATTGATGTAAAACCGATTCTATAAAAATAACATCCCTTCGGGATTGTTTAAACATGAACCCAAAGGATGGCATATTCATAACCAACGGAGGCAACCATGGCAGGCACATATTCCCAAATCTACATTCAGATCGTCTTCGCCGTGCAGGGACGCCAGAATCTCCTCCAAAAAGAATGGCGGCAGGAAGTGTTCAAATATATGGCGGGGATCATCAAGAACAAGGGACACAAGCCGATCATCGTCAACGGTGTGGAGGATCATGTCCATGTGTTCGTTGGTCTCAAACCCGCGATGGCGATCTCTGATCTGGTGCGGGACATCAAAAATAATTCGTCCAACTTCATCAACGACCACGCATGGATCAAAGGCAGGTTTAACTGGCAGGAAGGCTACGGGGCGTTTTCATACGGACATTCGCAGGTCGAAGATGTGTACAATTACATTTTGAATCAGGAACGGCACCATGCCAAACAGACGTTCAAGGATGAATACACGGAATTCCTCAAGAAGTTCGAAGTCGAACATGATGTGAAGTATTTGTTTGAATGGGTGGAGTAACTGCAATTTGAGGAGGTGTATAATTTGGGGTGGTTATTATTTGTATAAAAGGTGAAATATGAAAACTAATATTTCCGTTCCTAACCTTGTTTATCAATCCAACGAAAATATTGAATTGGAATTAGTTGATATGCAACTCGCTGCTGAATTTGCCGCATGGGATATCGCCAGTGACGAGGCTTTTGAAAATTTTGAAAGAGAGTTGGAGTATATCGTTTGAGCGCGTAGGCAAATGAGTCTTTATCGTTACATGAATAATATAGAACTCGGAGATTTCTCAAATCTCCGAGTTCTTGGTTTCAGGCTTTGGACCGACAATTTCTGCAAAGCGCGGGTCGTTTCGTGTCCATTGCAAATCTGGGTCTTCCCACGCCCAACCTGAATTGAACTTCCCGCCCTGCGCGGCTTTTCGCAAATATTCAAACGCCAGATCGAAATTATCACACACGCTTTCCAAACACGCCCTGTTATAAAAATCATCAGCGGGAATATATTGGCGGGCTTTTTCCACAAATACAGGTTCAACCGATTCACCCATCGTTTTTTTTATGGAAGCAATCCCAAGATATGAATTGAAATCTTCGGGGTCAATTTCGATTATTTTCTCCAAAATAGGGATGGCGTCTCTTTCCTTGTTTATGACCCTCAATAAGATCGCCAAGTTGGAGTACGCGGTGGCGTGCGACGGATTGAGTTCGATGGCTTTGCGATAACTGGCTTCCGCTTCCTCGTAGCGTTTCAGCGTAGAAAAAAGCACCCCTGTAACATTGTGTCCATTGGGGTCGGATGGACTTAACTGAATATATCGCTCCATTAACTGAGCCGATTTCTTGAATTGCTTTTCATAATAAAGCGCTATTGCAAGCCCATACATCGAAGGCAGTATTTCTTTATCCGAGAGATTCAACAGTAATTGCAATAAGCGTTCATTGAAAAAGATCCATGAAAGGGTATGTTGTTTGGCTTCTATCTGCCCGTCGCTGGGCGAAACCCTCCCTTCTTCAAGACGTACGATATTGGTTTCGCGAGTCAGGTATTGAATCGCTTTCTGAACGCGGCTTCTCCGCAGGTATGTTTGAATAAAAGTACCGCCCCAAATGATCAAAGCGGTTTTTTCAACCAAAAACGGAAGCAGTTCGATCCCTGCTTGTTGTAAAACGTCTATTGCATCATAAACGTATGCAGCCGCAGGCAGTCTCTTCACCGCCCGCTCGTAAATGTCCCGCCACGAGCCGTCCAGCGTATCTGTAAAATCATCCTTGCTGACAGGCTTGTTTTGAGCGCGATAACGGCGCAAGTTCAGAAGAATATTGCGGTACGTGCCGTCGCTCTTGCGAGCGATCGCTTCAAATTCGCTTTCATCCGCTTTTAGATCTGCCTGTTTGGTCGTGTCTTCGAGCAGATTAACGATGACCGAATCGGCGGGTTCTGAAATCTCGATTCTTTCAAAGCGTTTCCACAACCTGTCATTCTCATCGTACTCCAAATGTTTCCATTGTTCGGCTTCGCTCCTCGCGGTGGCAATCACGCGAATTTCGTTCTCCGTGCACATGCCTTCGAACATATCCAGCATTTGCGTAAGCCTGTCGTGATAGGACAATTGGCTGAGCATCAGGGTCTTTTCATTTTCAACGCGCGGAGATTGGGTTCGATTACCCACGCTGAATAGTCCGTTCAGATCATCCAATAGGATCAATACGCGTGAGCGGTTTCCCCCAAGTTCTTCGGGCAGGGTTTTGGGAACATCCAGCCAGCCTGTTTGAATCCGTAAAACGCGCCAGCCCTCCAACATCATCGTTTGAGCTAACATGCCCGCTTCGCGCGTCTTTCCATACCCTGTCGGCGCTGTGATCAATACATGGCGGGATCGAGTGAGCGCCGCCTTTAATTCCGCCTGCAAATCTTGTTTGGGGTTGCGCGGCTGGTACTTGATATTGTGGTCTGCTAATGGGCTATCGTCATTTTCGGTTGCGTATAATTTGGGGAGCAAAACACCTGGGTCGGAAATCACTTCAAAGACTTTCAAATCAACCCGAATTCGATTGTTCCACCAGCGCAAAATTCCCCACTTGAATATTGCCCAAAGGATTCCCCCAACCGTAATGGTCGCTGCAAGGGCGGCGCCAATGGCTGTTATCGCATCCTTGTTTTGAGTCCACCAATCCATGCTGGAATTTTAGACCTAGGGCGATTGCATCTAAATTGAGGTAAAAAAGGGCTATCTTGAAGGAGGTAGCCATGACAAAGAAGCCATTGGAGGCGATCGCCGAGCATTTTAGCAAAGTGAGCGATCCGCGGGTGGATCGAAC
>NZ_DBNHEF010000066.1:0-19185 GCF_057138825.1 Candidatus Defluviilinea gracilis | reverse complement strand
CGGCAGCAGACTCAACTGCTCCATTGCGTACGGCTTGAAGGTGAGGTTTCGGTTGTTCATCTCCCTATTGTATTAAACTTTTCCCCAACTGAGGAGGGGCTGTCCTCCCCTTTTTAGACAGCCCCTGAATTTTCGTGAAGCTCGTAGGTTAGGCTTTTAGCCTGCCATCTTCTTGAATTTCGATTAACGGCGTGTTGAAAACCTGCCCTACATACATCGGGACGTTTTTCGCAGACAAACAAACCCTGTCTCTTGACAGGGTTCATTTCCTGAAGTAATATATGAACACTTGCTCAACTATTCAGTATTATGAAACTCACCGAACTCAAAGCCATTCAACTCGCCGAACTATTCAGCGCCCTCAGCGATGCCAGCCGCGTGCGGATCATCTCCCTGCTCCTCGATGGCGAGATGGGCGTCGGCGCGCTTGCCGAAAAATTGAACATGACCGAGTCCGCCGTGTCGCATCAACTGCGCGGACTCCGTCAGATGCGCTTCGTCCGTGCGCGCAAGTCAGGCAGGCAGGTCTTCTATCGTCTCGACGACGATCACGTCGAAAAACTCTATCGCATGGGTCTTGAGCATGTACAGCATGGGTAATTGCGCTACAGACCAATGGAGGTTGAAAATCCGCTCTACACGGAATCGTAGGTCAGGCTTTTAGCCTGACACATTCTTGAAATTCAATCAACGGCGGGTTGAAAACCCGCCCTACAAGCCATTACCTAATCCATCAAGGAATCATTTCATGGAACAAACAATTGACATTGACATCCCGCTGTTACTCCCAGGCGTTGAAAACGAGAAGGACGAATGCCTCGTGCGGCTCGAAGCGGCGCTTCAAGGCAAAAAGGGAATCATCCGCGCACACGTCGAACGCGACAAAACGCCCGTTGACCTGTGCCTGCACTACGACCCCAACCTGTTGACTCTCTCCGATGTGAAGCGTCTCGCCGAACTTGCAGGCGCGCAAATCGTCAACCGCTATCATCACGAATCGATTCCCATCGAAAACATGGACTGTTCCGATTGCAGTCTCGTCATCGAACACAGCGTCGGGCGCATGGACGGCGTGCTGTCGGTCAACGTCAACTACCCCACCGAGAAAATGTGGATCGAGTATGACAATCACAAGATCACTCGCGCCGCCATCGAAAAACGAGTCCGTTCGTTGGGGTATCAAATTCCGCTTAATGAATTTCAAGCAAAGATACAAGAGAACAGAGAATTACTATTCAGCCTCTTGTCAGGATTATTTCTGCTGATCGGCTGGCTCGGCGATACGTTCTTCGGCTTCCCCACATTTCTCAGCATCGGACTCTTCGCAGTCGCCTATGTTTTAGGCGGCTGGGATGTCTCACGTCACGCATGGCACGCCTTGCGCGAACGCCGCCTCGACACAGACGGGCTCATGGTTGTCGCCGCAATTGGCGCGGCGTTCCTAGGCGAGTTTGCCGAAGGCGCATTGTTGCTTTTCCTTTTCAGCCTCGGTCACGCATTGGAAGAACGCGCATTAGATCGCGCGCGCCGCGCCGTCCGCGCGTTGGCTGACCTTGCACCGAAGACCGCGTTGGTCCGCCGCGATGGAAAAGAACAGGAGTCTCCCGTCGAGTCGTTGCAACTCGACGATGTGGTCATCGTCCGCCCTGGCGTGCGAATTCCCGTGGACGGAATCATCCTCGACGGAAGTTCTGGCATTGACCAATCCTCCGTCACAGGCGAATCGCTTCCCGTTGATAAAACGGTTGGCGATCAAGTTTTCGCAAGCACGGTCAATGGCGAAGGCGCGCTCGAAGTCAAAGTGACGCGCCTCGCAAAAGATTCAACTCTGGCGCGCGTGATGAAAATGGTCGAAGAAGCGCAAGCGCAAAAATCGCCGACTCAACAGACTGTCGAAAAATTTGAGCGTATCTTTGTCCCATCTGTTTTAATTCTCACCGCGCTCGTGATCGTCATCCCGCCTCTCTTTGGTTTTCCATTCCGCGAATCGTTTTTACGCGCGATGACTCTGCTCGTCGCCGCGTCGCCGTGCGCCCTCGCGCTTGGCACGCCCGCCGCAATTCTCGCAGGTGTTGCGCAAGCCGCGCGAAATGGCGTGCTCGTCAAAGGCGGCGCGCATCTTGAAAATCTCGGACTGCTCAAAGCCATCGCCTTCGATAAAACTGGAACCGTGACTCACGGTCAGCCCGAGGTGACAGATGTAGTTGTGTTACCAGCCTCAGGGTGGAAAGAAGTGGATTTACTATCCATCGCGGCAGGCGCGGAATCTCGATCCGCGCATCCGTTGGCGCAGGCGGTCGTGCGCTCGGCTCAGACGCAGGGTCTGCCTGCCTCGCCAGTGGACGACGTCGAGTCGCTGACGGGACGCGGCCTGCGCGCGGTGGCGAACGGCAAGACGATTTGGATCGGCAATCAAAAGTTGATGAACGAAGCGGGCGTGGCGCTTTCATCCGAATCAATTTCACGCGCCGAGGCATTGCAAGGACAAGGCAAAACGTTGATGTGGATCGCGGTGGATAAAACATTGGCGGGCTTGATCGCGCTGGCAGATACCTTGCGTCACGAAGCCGCGCCGACGATGAACGCGCTCAAAAAATCTGGCGTGACTCATACCATCATGTTGACAGGCGACAACGCGCGTTCTGCATCCGCGATTGCAAGTGAAATTGGTCTCACTGAATTTCGCGCCGACTTAATGCCCGAAGATAAACTCACCATCATCCGCGAACTTGTCAAAGACTATGGGCAGGTTGCCATGATCGGCGACGGAGTCAACGATGCGCCCGCGCTTGCCAATGCAACCGTTGGAATCGCAATGGGCGGCGCAGGAACTGACGTTGCACTCGAAACCGCCGACGTTGCGTTGATGGGCGATGATCTTTCTAAACTGCCATTCGCAGTCGGCTTGGGACGCGCCACGCGCGCGATCATCATTCAAAATCTGGCAATCGCATTGGGCGTGATCGGTTTGCTTATTGTCACGTCAATCACTGGTATCATCAGCATTGGCATCGCCGTCATTTTTCACGAGGGAAGCACGCTGGTCGTCGTGGCGAATGCGTTGAGGTTGTTGAGGTATAAATCCACGTAGCGTCAGGCTTTTAGCCTGACGCCTTCGCCACGCAAAAGCTGGTCGGGCTGTAAGCCCGACCTACACAGTTGAAGTCAGTTCGATTCTCGTAATGCGACATTTTGCAAATTAACCAATAAATCTAGCAATAAACACGATATGGATTATTACCATAAAGCCAATCCCGAAGGGATGATAGGATTCTAAAAGCGGCAAAATGGGTCTCTAAATCCCGAAGGGATGACATAAATTTGCCGCATCTGACACCCCTTCGGGGTTGAATGTGATACATCCTTCAATACTACAATCATTTGACCCCTTCGGGGTCTGTGAATAATTGCCGTATTGCTCGGTTTAATTGTTAACCTGCAATATGTCGCTCTTGGGCAAGTACAACTGAAAACGCGAGGCGCTTCGCAGACTCTCGTTACGACCTTCACGGCGTAAGGTGAGTTATTAACTCGCCGATCATCACCACGCAAAAATTTGTCGGGCTACAAGCCCGACCTACAAATTGGCTTATACAGGAGAATCCATGCCCGTTGCAAAATTTCACCCGCTGAGTTTCACTGAACAACCATCGCAAGAAATGATCCAACGCGCCACAGACTTCCGCGCGCACATGCAACGTCGCCGCACGGTGCGGCACTTTTCCGATAAACCCGTTCCGCGCGAAATCATTGAAGAGTGTCTCATCGCCGCAGGGACTGCGCCAAGCGGAGCGAATTTGCAACCCTGGCATTTTGTCGTGGTCAGCGACCCAAAGGTGAAACAAGAAATTCGCGCCGCGGCGGAAGAAGAGGAAAAAGATTTTTATCAGCGCCGCGCGCCGAAAGAATGGCTCGAAGCCCTCGCCCCGCTCGGCACGGACGCACACAAACCGTTTCTTGTGACCGCCCCATACTTGATCGCCATCTTCGGAAAGAATCACAGCGAATTACCCGATGGACGCCGCGTGAAGAATTATTACGTCCACGAATCGGTGGGAATCGCCACAGGCTTCTTGATCGCCGCGATTCACAACGCGGGCTTGGTCTCGCTAACCCACACACCCAGTCCAATGGGATTCCTCAACGGGATTCTGAACAGACCGTCAGATGAAAAACCATTTCTACTGTTAGTAACAGGCTTCCCTGCGAAAGAAGCGGAAGTCCCGGTCATCACCAAAAAGCCGCTGGGTGAGATCGCGACATTTATCTAATCAATTCATCCACTAGGAAAAGAGGGCGTCACTACCAAAGTGACGCCCTCTTTATTCAATCAATTTCAGAGAGCGCGGGATCGCAAAAATCTGGCGCTTCGGTCAAGAATGGCGCAAAGACGACCTTGTTCTTGCCGACGCTATCGCCCGAGCCGGGACCTCTGCCCGAAGGTCCGCTGGGGTCGCCCCAATAATTTCCATCGGCGGTTGCCGCGCTGGCATGGATGCCGCTCGTCCAATTTGGCTCGATGCCCACCGTTCTGTTATTGGCAAAACAATTGTTGTGGATCTGTATATCCTCGTTGAAATTCGAGTAAATACCGCTGGGGTGCGCTTCAAGAGTCGCTTGAAAGCCAGGGATGCTGGTCAGCATATCGGAAACCATTGGGGCGGTTTGAATTTGCTGGAGCATATTATCCTCTTCAGGATCTATGCCCGCGAGGATGGGATTGATCACGCCCACCGCGCCGCCATAAGCGGCGGACTCGTTTTGATAAAACTGGCTTCCCGTAATAGTGATGTTTACATGATTGGTAAACATGCCGCCGCCCCAATTCCCGTTGGCGTTGCCCGTGACGCGGTTCTTCATGAAAAAACTATCGGCGATCACCAGCGTGGCAAAATAGGCATACAAACCGCCGCCATTGCCATCCGATTCGTTGCCTTCAAAACGAGCGGATTGGATTGAAGACCGCGACGAATCGATGAACAACGCGCCGCCATTGTTTGTGCTTGTGTTATTGATGAACTCGCTATTTGAAATGTCAAGCCTGCCGAGGGTGAAATAGATCGCGCCGCCGTTATCGGAACTGTTGTTGACAAAGCGGACGCGATCCAAAAAAATAGAGGAACTCATCGAATAGATGGCGCCGCCCCAATCTTTCGCCACGTCGCCGTTTTGGATGGTGAGGTTATCCATGGTTAACGTCGAATTGACCATCAATTCAAAAAAGCGGAATGGCTCGGCATTTTCAGCGCGGGTCAAGGTTGCGCCATTGCCGTGAATGGTCATTGGATACGCAATTGGCGGGAGAGCAGTGCCAACATCGGTGACGCTGATCAACCATTCATACACGGGAGGCGATTGGTCATCTTGGGTAAAAACGTATTCGCCAGGCATTAATTCGATCACGCTCTCGCCCAAGACTCCTGTTTTACACGAATCAAATTGCTTTGCCGTATTTGCCGCCATAATGGCTTCAGCCAATGAGCATTTTCCATTTTGCGCGAACGGATACACTTCCTGCTCGAGCGTATCCACGAAGATCACATTTTCAGGCGAGGGAGTTGACGTGGGAGGAACAGGTTCGTCGGTCGGGCTGGAAGACACGAAGGCGGTAGACGAGGGCACATTCACATCGGTTGAAACGACAGGCGCGGGCGTAGACACGGTTCCGCTTCCGCAAGCAATGGACATTAAAGCCAAAATCAAAAACAATGTTACAAAGGGACGCATGGATTCTCCTAATTTTTTTCCAATCAATACTTCACGAGAGTTCAAGCGACAGCTCGATTTGCTCGGTAGCTCGTGCCGCCTGCCTTGACGCAGTACAACTGCGTCAAAAACTATAAATTTTTCCCAATTATATAGCGATGGGCATAACCGCGTAGGAAACCCCCATCATCACGAAAAGGTAACTCAAAGACGTTAGATGCTCGTCCGAGTCTTTTGCAAGGAGACATTGACAGGGAACTAATCTCTAGTCTCCAATCTCTAAATTATTCCTCCCCCGTCAACAACTTTATCCGTTCCCACGGTTTCAAGTTTTCATCTTCCGCCAGCAAACTCTTCAACTGATACAACTCGTCGCGCAGCGCGGCGGCGCGTTCGAATTCGAGATTCTTCGCGGCTTCTTTCATTTGGATTTCCATGTCGCGCACCACTTGGCGCAGTTCATTACGCGGCAGGTCTTGCTTCACTTTGTATTCGCCGCGCATCTCGCCAACCGCCTTCGCGCTCAACTCTTCGGTGAGATCGTGGATCGCTTTGTGAATGCTGATCGGCACGATGCCATGTTCGGTGTTGTATTTCACCTGCTTGGCGCGGCGGCGATTCGTTTCGTCAATCGCGCGCTTCATCGAGTCGGTCATCTTGTCGGCATACATGATCACGCGCCCATTGACATGACGCGCCGCGCGACCAATGGTCTGGATCAACGCGGTCTCGGAACGCAGAAAACCTTCTTTGTCCGCGTCCAAAATTCCAACCAGCGACACTTCGGGCAAGTCGAGTCCTTCGCGCAGTAAATTGATTCCCACCAGCACATCGAACACGCCCATACGCAGGTCGCGCAAAATGCCCACACGTTCAAGCGTCTCCACATCCGAATGTAGGTATTGGACTTTCATCTCCAACTCTTTCAAGTATTCGGAGAGGTCTTCCGACATCCTCTTCGTCAGCGTGGTGACAAGGACACGCTCGCCTCTTTCGACCCTCTGCCTGATCTCGCCGATCAGGTCGTCCACCTGCCCCCTCGTCGGACGCACTTCCACTTCGGGGTCAACGAGTCCCGTCGGGCGGATGATCTGCTCGACGACTTGTTCCGCGTGTCCCATCTCATACGGTCCAGGTGTGGCGGAGGTGTAGATCGTGCTTCCCATCACCTCTTCGAACTCCTCGAACTTGAGCGGACGATTATCCACCGCGCTAGGCAAGCGGAATCCATATTCGACAAGCGTTTCTTTCCTCGCTTTGTCGCCGTTATACATGCCGCGAATCTGCGGGACGGTCATGTGACTCTCGTCGATCACCAGCAGATAATCTGTCGGCAGAAAATCAATCATTGTCCACGGATGCGTTCCCGCCGCGCGGCGATCCAGATGACGCGAGTAATTCTCGACGCCCGAACAATAGCCGACCTCTTTCAACATTTCCAGATCGTAGCGCGCGCGTTGCTCGAGTCTCTGCGCTTCGAGGTGCTTGCCAGTCTCTTTGAAGAATTTCAGCCGATCTTCCAACTCGGCTTCGATATCGGCAATCGCATCCTTCATCTTATCGGCGGCGGTGAGATATTGCTTGGCGGGGTAAATTGAAATTTCATTTGGCTCCTCGAACACTTCGCCAGTGACGGGACTGAACTGCATGATGCGTTCCACTTCATCGCCGAAGAAGGTGATGCGGAATCCGCGTTTGTCTTCGTACGCAGGGATGATCTCCAACGTGTCGCCGCGCACGCGGAATGTGCCTGTCTTCAAATCCATGTCGTTGCGTTGATATTGAGATTCGATCAACTGACGGAGCAGCGCATTGCGCCGATACATCTCACCCACTTTGAGAGTGACTGTCCCTTTGCCGAATTCTTCGGGGTTGCCCAAACCGTAAATGCACGAGACCGACGCAACGATGATCACATCACGCCGCGAGATCAAAGCGGCAGTCGCGGCGAGCCTTAGCCGTTCGATCTCTTCGTTGATCTGAGTCTCTTTTTCGATGTACAAGTCGTGGCGCGGAACATACGCCTCAGGCTGGTAGTAATCGTAATACGAAACAAAATACGACACCGCATTCTCGGGGAAGAATTCTTTGAACTCGGCATACAACTGCGCGGCGAGGGTCTTGTTGTGAGCCATGATGAGCGCGGGCTTTTGCAACTCCTGGATCACAGACGCGATGGTAAATGTCTTGCCGGTGCCTGTCGCGCCGAGCAACACCTGATGTTTCTTGCCGCCATGCACGCCATCCACGAGTCCGCGGATGGCTTCGGGCTGGTCGCCCATAGGGATGAAGGGTGCTTGAAGTTTGAAGTCCATGTGATGTGTAAAATGCGCTTCGACTGCGCGGCGAAGAAATCACTCGCCGCTCCGCTCAGCGCGAAAAGATAATCTGAACGTACGTTCTATATTGTACCGCGAAATGTCGAGGCGTCGAGTCCGCTTGAGGAAACTGAAACAGGCATCCCGTCGAAAAGAGGCGAGAGTATAATCCAAGAATGAAATCCACATTGACCATTATCGGCATCCTGCTATTTCTTATCGGCTTGGTATTTTTCTTGCAGGGAATCAACATCCTGCCCGGCAGTTACATGACGGGCGATCCGCAGTGGGCGATCAACGGCGGCGTGATGATGCTCGTCGGCGCGGGGCTGTATTTTTTCGCAAGACGAAATGGCTGACGAGATCAAAGTCAACGACCGGGTGGAAGTCTTCTTGAAGCATCTCGAGGACTGGCGCGCTGGCGTGGTCGTCCGCATTGATCCATATTCCGCGCATCGCAGTTTCATTTGGGTTCAACTCGACTCCGAAGTAGACAGGCGGGAATTAATCTCGGTATTGAACCCAAAAAATATTAGGAAAATATAAGGCGGAAGCCTGCCAACAAGATAAGACGAGTACAATGGTGTGAATTATGTACCGGCGCGTTTTTGAGGTTGTCCCATGAAAACCAACAAGTCCATCCTTGCAGTTCTTTTGATCTTCTCGTTTGCGCTCTCTGCCTGCGCGGGATTCGCCCCAGAAGACGAGCCGATCACCGGGGATTTCGGAGCGCAGTACACGCCGCAGGAACATCAAACGCGCGTCTTCGATGCCATCCAAAAACATCTTGTAGATAATTACATCTACTATGAATCCGCCGAGCTAGATTGGGACGCGCTTTTCGACGAATACCATGCGCGGATTTCTGACGGTTTGACAAACGACGAGTTCAACGCGCTGATGCTGGAGTTTACAGGCAAACTACCCGAAGGCGCGCTCCTGTTTCAATCGCGTGACGAGCGTATCGCCGCCGAAACCGAGTCCACTTCCACGTACGAGGGCATCGGTGCCTTCATCGGGTTTGACGCGGAGGCTGTGCCGCACATCATCGTGCTGGGCGTGATCGAAGGATCGCCTGCCGAACAGGCAGGCATTCGCGCGCATGACAGCATCTATGCGATCGACGGGAATCCTATTTTGCTGGAGGAGGGGATTGATGTGGTCAAGCGCGTGCGCGGACCGGCTGGGAGTGTGGTCACTTTGAACGTGCAGACGCCTGGCAAACCAGAACGAACCGTCGAAGTGACGCGGGCGCAACTCGTCAGCGCCAGCCAGATCGAAGCGCGGCAAATCGATGTGCAGGGGGCGCCGTATGGGTATATCCTGTTTCCGGTGATCAATAATGACAGCCTATTCAAAGACCTGCTCGCCAACCTGCAAAAACTTACCACCAACCAGAAACTTGAAGGATTGGTTTTAGATTTGCGCGTGGCTGGTTCTAGCAGAGGCTGGCCCCTCGAGGAATTACTCAAACTCTTCCACGATGGAAAGGTGGGAACGTTTTATAACAGCCAGGAAATCGAACAAAGCGTTTCCGTGACCGGCGCCGATCTGTTCGGTTCGCAATCTGTGCCGCTGATCATCCTCGTGGGACAACACACGAGCGGCTCGCCTGAGATCCTCGCGGCGGCGTTGCAGGCAAACAAACGGGCGATCGTGATCGGCGAGACCACCCCCGGCGCTATCGAAGCCACAACTTTGTTTTATCTGCCAGACGGTTCGCGCATCTTCATCGAGACCAGTTCCTTCAAATTGCCAAACGGTGAAGATCTTGGGCGCAACGGAGTCCAACCGCAAATTACCATCGATGCGGGATGGGACGATATCCTCCCCGCTCATGATCCCGTCCTGGAAAAAGCGCTCGAATTGCTGAGCGCGGGACCCGCACAATGAAAAAACTTTTTCTACTCACACTCACCGCGCTCATCGCCACAGCCTGCCTGCCGCAAGATATGCAACTTCCTCAAAGCCCTTTACTGCCTCTGCTCGAACGCAAATCGGGGCTGATCGCGTATATAGGCATCGACGGGAACGTGTACGTCACCGACCAAAGCGGAAAAAGCCCCACTCCGGTGACCGACGATGCGTTGTTACCCGAAACCCAAACCAGCGCGTACCGGTATTACCAATTCCCAACCTGGTCGAAAGATGGAAATCAGATCGCCTACGTTGGCATCGAGGGCACAGGCGCCACGCAATCAAAAGCAGACCTATCTGTGTACAACGTGGACGATGAAACCTCCGCAGAAATCTTTTCCAGCGAAACGGAGTTTCCATTCTATCTGTATTGGTCGCCGGACAACGAAAACGTCAGCATGATAAGCGGCAACGCAAACCGGCAATCGATTCTTTTGCAAAACGTGCCGACGTCCGGGGAAGAGCCTGTTATCCTTGACACCGGGGCGCCATACTACTGGTCTTGGGCTCCCAACGGCAAAACCATGATCGTCCACACCGGCAGTGACACAACCTCCACCCCGGAGCACCTCGCCTTCTTGCAAGTGGACTCAGTCGTGATCGAGGACGGTCTGGACGCAAACCCCGCTTCTTTCCAAGCCCCGGCCTGGTCGCCCAATGGGGAACGGATTCTCTACCCCCGCGTCAACGACGAGGGCAAGAAGGAACTCGTGGTAGCCGATTCGAAAGGCGAATTTCAACAAACCATCGGAGAGTTCGAACTCAATGCGGCATTCGCATGGTCGCCGGATAGCGAATTGGTCGCCTATATCGAAGGGACTGAAAATCTCAACACTGCTGGCATTGTCGGAAAATTACACGTGGTCGACCTCGCCACCTCGGAGGATTTCTTCCAGACCGATGATGTCCTTGCCTTTTTCTGGTCGCCGAACAGCAGACAACTCGCTTATTTCAAACCTCTGCAAGTCACCGATTCGTCGGGACAAGAACTATCCGCCCTGCAACTCAACATGGTAGACGCGGTCTCCGGCGAGAGCAAAGAACTCTTCCCTTTCGCGCCCACCAATATTTTTTCGAATACCTTGCAATACTTCGATCAATATCATCAGTCTGCTACGATCTGGTCGCCGGATAGTAATAATCTGCTCCTGCCCTTCGTATCCCCGAACGGCACCCCCGGCATCGCTGTCGTGGCGGCATCCGGTCAATTGGAGCCCAGACTGCTCGCCGAAGGGTTTATCGGGTTTTGGTCGTGGAAATAGGGAATTCTTTTTTTCAAACACAAAGGGCACGACGGTCACAAAGGAAGAACACAAGGAATCCAGGCTCTTTTTCCCCTTTTGTGGCGAGGCTCTTTCTCGCTAATCTCTCTACCGTACACTTGCACCGCCATGCGACACCCGCAAAGAACGCAAAGAAAACCTTTTTAACTTGGCGACCTTAGCGTGCTTTGCGGTAAAAATCTTTCATGTACGGTAGAGAATCGTTAATTACGGAAGGTCCTAAAAATATTTACGGGCTGGAGAAATTCTCCAGCCCGTTTGCTTTACTTCCTTCTCGATTTCAATTTAGGATTCGCGGCGGCTTTTCTAGGCGACTTACCGCTCTTCCCATGTTTTGCGTCTTTGCCATTGCCCGTCACAATGGTCTCCTCGACCAACGCTTTGAGCAAGGGACCGCTATCGTCCGCTTCCGCGCCGTTTGCCGCAGAGCGAATGACTTCAATGCACGCTTTTCCTGTCAGATCGTTTTTCTCTAACAAAGCTTTCGCAACCGCGTGCACCTCGGCAGAGTGCTTCGAGAGAATCTTCTCCGTCTGCTCCTCGAGTTTCCGCCAGAATTTCTCGACCACATCCGTTTTATCCTTGCCGATCCCCGCGCTGACTTGCACCTCCAGCGGCGGACCGAAATAGCCGTAGTGAGCCAATTGCCACAGCCGCGCGCGCACATTTTGGAAGTCACCCGTGGCGCCTGTCCAGTATTCGCCGAGGAATAACTTCACCGCCACATGCCCCGCCATCGATACAAGGATATCCGCCACAAAGGTTCGTAATGGCAGTGAGTAAATATCGTAGTTCGGAACGGGCAATACATATCCCAACGCCTCCGAACGACGGATGATGCTCACCCGCACAATACGCTCGTCGGGGCGTAAGTGATACTGCACCACCGCATGACCCGCTTCGTGATACGCGATCTGCCGGCGCTGATCTTCCTGCATTTCCTCCACCGGGTTTTCCAAACCCATCGCCTGTTCTTGAAACGCCAGTTCGATGTCATGTTGCGAAACTTTATCGCGGTTGTCGAACAACGCGAGGCGAACTGCGTCTTTTGTGATCGCCGACATGATCCTCGCCGGCGTCGCCCAAGCCGTATCGCTGACAATCGCCTCGATATCAACCGAGTCGTCGATTTGAAGTTTGCTCAGATAATATTTTACGATCTCGCGGCGACCGGTGCGGTCTGGTTTGTTCACAACAACAGTTCGGTCAAAACGCCCGGGACGAGTCAACGCGGGATCGAGCACATCGGGACGGTTCGTTGACCCCATGAATAAAATGTGCCAGTCGCGCGGCGGCACCGGCTTCTTGCGCCATTGATACCAACGAGCGCGTAATTTCTCCCAACGCGATAGTTCGCTCACGCCATCCATTTCATACAGCAAGCGGGTGAGCGCGCCTGTTCCCCCGCCCATCATGCCGCCCATACCGCCCATCATACCGCCCCCCATCACGCCGCCACGCGACATTCCCACCGCGTCAATTTCATCGATATAAGCGATACAAGCGCCGTACTCCTTAGCCAATTTCCGCGCCTGCGATATAAAGCGAATCATCTTTAGCACATCCACGCCCCAAAACATGGCGCGGAAACCTGAACCTTCCATGGAAATAAAGGCAATACCCGCCTCGCCCGCCATGGCTTTTGCGAGCAGAGTTTTCCCTGTGCCTGGTTCGCCGGCGAGCAACAAACCGTTGATAAATTGACCGCCCATCTTTTGGAATTGCGTGCGGTCCGAAAGGAGTGAAATCCACTGGCGCACCATCTTCAACAGGTTGGGCTGTCCTTTGTAATCGTCGAACGTGATCGTCTTCGGGTCACCGGGACGGATGATCTCCACGCGGGAGCGCGCCATAAACCAGAAGATGGCAACGAATTGAATAATGGCGAACCCAATCGCAAACAGGATCTGAAACGCAAACCCCAAGACAATCAGAATGGCATTCAATACCACGGGATTGATGATCGCCCAGTAGATGAGTCCGTTAAAGGCGGCCCAGCCCAAAATACCGAAGAAGAAACGTCCCGCTTTTCCCGCCGCCGCCCACAGGAAAACGCGTAGTTGAATGTAGAGGACGAAAAGCCCAAACAGGATGTACCCGGTCAGCAACAGGCCGTTGACGATCAATATCCGCGCCGTCTCGTTAACGATCGCCGCTGACACCAGCACATTCACGCCTGCCCAAACAAGTAGCGCAAAAACCGTCCAGAACCGCCAGGCGCGAATGTTGCTGGCAATATATCCCAAAGCGCCGAGAGAGAGCGGGTTGAACCACCATGCAACCGAAATACCGATCTGCAAACGATCATTAAATGTGGAGCGTGTGGCGGTTTGTAATAGGAGCCAGATCGCCGGCGTGGCGATGAAGAGTGTAATGAACAGCCCGACCATCCAGCCGGCGCCGCCATAGAAATCACTGGATGCCTTGGCATGATACGCGGCGCGATTACGCTTTGCCTTATCCTCGCCTGCCTTCGCCATATCGTTTTTGGGGTCCATCAGGGACATAAAATCACCTCAACCAAACAGATGCTTGCACTTGAAAAAAGTGTACCCTAAAAGGAAACCCGACACAACACGAAACTTCATCTCTTATCGAACTCTAAGCGGCTTGAAGCGACGTATAATGGGACTCACCATGTCGACCGATTCATTTCAACCTCTGCTGGACAAAGCCCTCGCCTCCCGCGCCCATCAAGTTGATTCAAACCATGGGGCTGCATTCTGCCTCTTCAACGGATTCACCGAAGGCGACCCAAGCCTTTCGTTGGACATCTACGCGCGGACACTAGTCATTCACAACTACGCGGATGACCCGACGCAAAATCAACAAGTTATAGAAAACCTAGTCAACGCCTTACGCAACTCCCTAGTCTGGCTACGCGCTGGGATTTTGAAACAGCGAAACGGACTCACGCAAGAGGATAAGCGCGGGGTACTTCTCTTCGGCGACTCGCCTGATACAAAGATCACCGAGCATGGAGTGTCGTACGCGCTTGACCTGACGATGAACCGCGACGCAAGTTTTTATCTCGATACAAGCCTGCTACGAAAATGGCTCATCGAAAATATGAAAGGCAAGTCCGTGCTGAACACGTTTGCCTACACGGGCAGTTTCGGCGTCGCCGCGCTGGCTGGAGGCGCGAGCCGCGTGGTGCAAGTGGATCGCAACCGCCGCTTTCTTGACCTGGCAAGAAAATCATACGCGCTCAACGAGTTTTCAGTCAATCGAAATGATTTCCTCGCGCTCGATTTTTTCCCCGCAGTCAGCAGGTTCAAAACAGGGAAACAAACTTTCGATTGCGTGATCCTCGACCCGCCATTCTTTTCGTCCACGCCCAAAGGCAAAGTGGATCAGGAAAAAGAGAGCGCGCGGCTCATCAATAAAGTTCGTCCGCTCGTCAACGATGGTGGGTATTTAATTGCGATCAATAACGCATTGTACGTCAGTGGGCAGGAGTACATGCAGACGCTTGAAGAGCTATGCAAGGATGGGTATTTGAAGATCGAAGAATTGATCCCCGCGCCTGAGCATTTCGTTGGGTATAACCGAGTGAACAAACCTATCACCGATCCCACGCCATTCAACCATTCGACGAAGATCGCGGTGTTGAGGGTGCGGCGGAAGGCATAGATTCCACATTCCCTCATGCTATACTTGAATTAATATGAAACAGAAAAAACTCACCCACGCTGGTTGTGTCGTTTTCCAAGTCAAAGGCAAGCGCAAGACTTATTTGGTGGTTTCATCTTCAACGGGTAAACATTGGATACTGCCTAAGGGACACATTGAACAAGGAGAATCTCCGCGCAAAGCGGCGTTGAGGGAATTACGAGAGGAGGCGGGGGTCGTTGGGAAAATTATTCAAGTTGGGCCCGTGCAATCGTATGCAATGAAAAATGAGGATGTCACCGTTCAATATTTCGTTGTGCGCTTAACAAAGATTGTCACACCTGACGAGAACCGCACGCTTCGATGGGAAACACAAAAGAAGGCGTTGGAACTGCTCTCCTTTGATGAAGCAAAACAAGCATTGCGGGAATCTCTGAAATCCATTAGGCAGGTCACATGAATACAGCCCAGGTCAGTATCGAGCTCATTTTGGCGGGCATCCTTGCCCTGTGCGCGTTCGTCCTCCCTTTTTGGAAAGGACAAAGTATCAACCCCGAACTTTTGCAAAGCGAGGCATTGATCGGTTTTTTGGGTCTGGCGTATTTGCTGGGAGTCGTCTTCGATAAACTTGCGGATACGATGCTGACTCCCGCCGAGCATTATTTACGCATCAGACAGGGAGCAAAATTTCTCGACGATCACAAAAACTTCAAAGGGAAAGACCCCTTCCCGCAGAACGATCTGGAGTTTAGCCTGAAAAAAGCAAAGGACGGTCGGCTGGATTGGATGAATTCACTCAAAAGCCGAATCCGCACGAGCCGCGAACTGGCAGTGCTGGGCTTGCCCGCCGTGATGGGGTTGACGATCTATGAAGGCGTCACAAGACCCTGCGGAGCGAATCAACCCGCCTGCGCCGCATGGTGGATGTATCTTCCCGTCGTGTTGAACCTGACTCTTTTCATCGCAATGATCTGGCTGGAATCAAGGACATCGGACGAAGATTCGTTGGGCGGTAAAAATCAGGCGAAATTAAAAACTCACCAGCTTTCGTTAGACCGCGACACTCGTGACGCGCAAGTTAAGCAAGCCGAAAGACAGGCGCACACCGCATTCCTCCCTTATTATTTGCTGCTTGCCAATTCTGTGATTACCACAGGACTCATCGCGCTCTTCAATCTCAATAACCAAATTATCATTTTGCTTGCCGTTGGGGGGACAATCATTTCTCTGCTGGCGCTTTGGTCGTGCTTGCGGATCACGCGCACGTATTTGAAGTTTGTTGCCAGAGAGATGGCGCCTACGTTGAAAAAGTAATAACAGCGTAAAAATTTTTTCTTGCATAAAGGCGACATGAATGTCGCGTTACGGTTAATCTCTTTCCTTCTTGCGCGGAAAGGCGATGATGATTCCCAGCACGAGGGCGGCGAGGGCAATTGCCGCGACGCTGAGAGTCATCTCTTGCGGGCTCTTTGTTGTGATCGCATTAGGCGGGGTTGCGGATGAAGTGGCGAGGATCGTCGCGGTAGCGGTCGGCTGAAGTGTGGGAAACGCCGAGGCGACTGAAGCAGGCGTCACCTGCGGAGGAGGCGTGGCTCCCTTCATCACAAGGAGTTGCTGACCGACGTACACATCATCCGAATCCCAATTGTTGAGTCGCTGAATCTCTTTGATCGTTGTGCCGTACGTGATGGCGATGCTCCATAAAGTTTGCCCGTATTGCACTTCGTGGATCACGTCGCCGCCGAGGTTCGCGGTTGCGAGGACGATGGGAAGCGAATATTGCGGGAGCGTGCCGTTTTCGGCGGCGAGGGTTGCGCCCGCGTTGTATGCCTGTTGCGTGAGCGGAATGCCTGTGAGGACGGCATTGGCATTCGATTGCATTTGGCCGCTGGTTGTTTGGAGCGCGGTCTCGATGACCAAAATATAACCGTCTTCGGTGGCGGCGATGCCCGCGCCGATGTCGCTGCGATAAGGCGAGAGCATTGTGTTCGTGTGCGGCTCGTCGCCGAGCCAGCCTTGCACCGCGTCTTTCGAGCTTTGTGAGAGTATCCAATTTTCCGAACGGTAGCCATCTTGGTAAAGATCGCCAGACAGCGGATATCCCAATGTCATCATCCATTGACCGAGAGTCAGGTTGTTCGGTCGCCAGTGACCTGGCATGCCCGACGCGATCCCGCTCGCCTCATCCTGCGCGATCTGCATCAAGGCGGGATGCACCGCCAGCGCGTTCAATCCGTTGGCGAGGCGCAAGGCGTTGACTTCGTTGATGAGTTCGGCGGGCGTCGGCGTGGACTCTTGCGCATGAGCGACTTGCACGCGGACAAATCCAAACGAGAGGAGCGCGAGGGATAGAATCGAAGCCAGCAGGATTTTCTTCAGCATCAATTTATTTTCCTTTTTCGACTTCATCACCTGCGTTAGCCTAGTCCGCGCTTGCCCACGCTTCTATCTCGACTTTGTACACTGGACTCGCCAACGCGGCGACATACAACAACGTGCTACATGGTTTATGTCCGCCCAGTTTGGATGCGACCAGTTCGCGCCGCTTCGCCGTATCAACTTCGCCCACGAGATAATATGTGAGTTTGATAATGTCCCTCACGCCCATATTCGCGGCTTGAAGATTGCGGAAGATATTCTCGAGGGCAACATCCATTTGCTCGAGCGGGTCGTCTGGCACTGTCCCGTCTTCTCTCATCCCTATCTGACCAGAGAGGACCAGAATGCGTTCGTTTCCTGAAATTTCAACGTGGTGGGAATATCCGGCAAGCGGCTGATGGACATTCTGCGGGTTTCGAAATTCTTTCATGGGGCAACTCCTTAATAGACTTGAGGCGGTTTAGCCACGGAGACGCGGAGTCACAGAGAAAAAATACTGGGGTTTCTCGGCGTCTCTGTGACTCTGCGGCAGAGATGCAAAAGACGAACATTGACAATCTGGATTACGATTGCAAATATTATATAATGAATTCAGGAACAGATAACGAACATGGACATATCCCAAACGCTTCACGTCACCAACCGCAAAGACTGGCGAAACTGGTTGAAGAAGAATTACAAGACCGAAAAAGACATCTGGCTGGTCTATTACAAAAAAGCGACAGGCAAGCCGCGCATCGAATACAACGACGCGGTGGAGGAAGCCCTGTGCTTCGGCTGGATAGATAGCACCTTCAAGACATTAGATGAGGAACGCACGGCGCAACGCTTCTCACCTCGAAAGCCGAAATCCAGTTACTCGCAAGCCAACATCGAACGATTGCGGTATTTGGTGGCGAAGAAGAAAGTTATGAAAGAAGTCGTTGATTCGCTGGGAGATATTCTGAACGAGAAATTCGTCGTCCCGCCTGATATATTGAAAGCGATCAAAGCGAACATGGAAGCGTGGAAGAATTTTCAGAAATTCTCAGACTCGTACAAACGAATTCGCATCGCGTTCATCCACGGGGCGCGTCACCGCCCTGAGGAGTTCAAGAAGCGACTGCGACACTTCGTCGAGATGACGGAGAAGAATAAGATGTTCGGATTCGGCGGGATTGAGAAGCATTACTAAACTTCCACACTCACACTATCCACAATCCCCACAATGACCGAGATCACGCACCCGTCAGGGATGCCCAACACTTGGCGCGCGCCATTCCCTTCGCGGTTGACCAGCACCGTGTCGCCGATTCCTGCCTGTGAGTTATCGAGCGCGATGAAATCATCGTCAGGCTTTTCGCCGTCTAGCAATAAAGGTTGGACGACGAGCAGTCTGCGATTCTTGTAGTGCGCGTGGCTGATGGTGGTGACGATAGTGCCGACGACTTTACCGATAACCATTTCCTTGCTTTTTCCTTTGTGTTCTTCGTGTCCTTTGTGGTGAAAATCTTACGTGAACTTGCTTTGACCAACCTTCAGTGTGTATTCAAACTCACCATCGGGCTTCACTTCCAATTCATCCACGATGCCAACCAACGCCAAGTCAATCGGCACGAACTTTTCATCTCTCATGGCGAGTGCGGCTTCACGCGAACGGACCATCACACACAGATCGCCCACGCCCGCGTGGACAACGTCCGCGGCAACTTGCAAGACGCCGATGGGTTCGAGTCGCTTGTTCAACGGCTGGACAACGAGCAACTTCACGCCCTCGATGTTGGGATATTTGATCGTGCAAACCGCGTTGCCTTTGACTCGTCCGAATAACATGATTACTTCATCCCCGTCGCTTTGAGTGTGCGTTTGATGATGGCGTCGAGCAACCCCGCGTCCACTTGATTCCCAAGTTTTGCAAAAACTTTTTCGCGGATGCGTTTTTCCAACTCAACTTTCCTCTCCCTTGAGGGAGAGGGGTTAGGGGTGAGGGC